>JAFGTU010000351.1 GCA_016933985.1 Sedimentisphaerales bacterium
ACTGACGATACCAACCACAATCAATCATTTCATGCACCCTTACCGAAAGGACACGCTCGATCCTGGGAATTTCGGTCCTCTAAGAGATAGAGGGCTAGCCTATGAGGGGCAAGAACAACATGAAGATGCAATTCGTGATTTTAGCAAGGCAATCCAGCTTAATCCCAATGATTTCTATCTTTTTTGGTGGAGGGGAAACATCTATTTGGGGATGAAACGATATGCCGATGCGATAACGGACCTTAATAGAGCAGTAGAGCTTGATCATAAGAATCCTAGTCCTCTCAGAGATAGAGGGCATGTCTATCAGGAGCAAGGACAATATGAAGATGCGATTCGTGATTTTAGTGAGGCGATCCGGCTTGATCCCAATAATTCCGATTTGTTGTGGTGGAGAGCAGGCACCTATGTGAAGATGAAACAGTACGCTGATGCGGCCACGGACCTCACCAAGGCAATCCAGCTTGCCCCTGAGAATGCCGACCTTATTAGAGATAGAGGATATGCCTATCACGAACAAGGACAATATGAAGATGCGATCCATGATTTTAGCAAGGCAATCCAGCTTGATCCCAATGATTCCACTTTATTTTGGTGGAGGGGAAACGTTTATTCGAAGATGAAACGATATACTGAGGCTATCGATGACCTCAGTAGGGCAATTGAACTGGATCCCGAAAAGCCTGGTAGTTTCAGAGACAGAGGAAAAGCATACTTCAAAGATAAGCAGTATGAGTTAGCTATGTCAGATTGGACCAAGTCTCTCGAACTGGACTGGCTTGGGCACGATATGAGCGATGACAAACACAGCGTCATGTGGTCGCTAGCATGGGGATATGCCACTTGCCCCATAGACGGCTTACGCGATGGGCAAAAAGCGGTAGAGCTTGCCAACAAAGCGTGTGAACTGACTAAATGGAGCAATGCAGAGTATATAGACGCCCTCGCAGCCGCCTATGCTGAAGCCGGAGATTTCAAGTCAGCCATCAAATGGCAGGAAAAGGCTATAGAGTTGCTCCCCCAGAAAGACCGTGAAAAACATGAAACAGAATTTAGGGAGCGACTCAAGCTCTATCAGTCAGACAAGCCTTACCATGAGAACCCGTAGGTCAAGAGAATGCGACTAAACCGTACATCATCAAACATGGCTACACGGTTACAAGGAGATGTGATTATAATATTGCTTTGATTGTCACTGCTTTCTGAGGCTCGTATCAACGCTGATTGCTCAGCGAAAGAACCTAAAAAAAGGATCATTCTCTCGAAGTTAATGGCCATTCATGCTGTTGTGGTCTTTTTTAAGAGGTTGTGTTTCGGGGACCCGTAAAGATTTCACTAATTTTCGAAAGGTGCGTTATGAGTTCATTACGAAAAATGTGGGGCATCCTTTTTTGCATCGCCCTATTCCCGGGAGTCGCTCAAGTTAGCCAAGTAGCACAGATAGAGGAACCCAATTTACCCGAAGACATGACATTACGTCTGGTGGTCACCGAACTGCGCATCCGTGACAATACCTTGATAACCACGTCAGAACTACTGGAGCATATGCCGGAGGTCTATAATGCCTCAGATCAGCAGCTTTCCGAGGCACCCGCGGAGTCCCTGTATGACCTGCGAGTCTTTCGCGAACTCGTCGCGGAGCCCGGCCAGCCGCGTCAAGTCTCAGTTAGGACAATTCAGGGGCTGACACAATATATCCTCTCCGTGTATACGAAGAATGGTTACGCTGGCATTTTTGTCAGTGTGCTGGAAGGGGCCTTCACGGAAGATGGAAATCTAATAGATGGGATTCTGCCCATCAGTGTTTTTGAAATACCTGTGGACGAGGTCACAAGCGAGTTCTTCGATGTCGAGCGACATAAAGTGGAAGGTTATCCGCTCCGCTTGGCGATCGAGGAGTGGTCCCCGGTCAAACGGGGCAAAGTGCTCAGCCAAGGAACGATGGACCATTTCATCAACCTCCTGAATCTCATCCCCGACAGGTATGTCTCCGCAACTATCGTGAGGGGAGCCAAACCGAAAACACTGGCGTTGCAATACGCGGTCTACGGGGCGGGTCCCTCTAAGCTTACATGGAACAAAATCATGCCTCAGACGAAAGAACCGACCAATATCGCCCGGATCGTCTATGACGCGTATCCGCATAGTGATCTGCTGCCTATCGATGCCGAGCGTGACTGCCGCAGCCTCGATAGCCTGCGGGCTAAAGTCACCGGAGAAAACATCGGGGATAACCTGTTCAGCTCCCTGGTTGTTGAGATGGTCGAGGGTGGCGAGAGCACGTTGGACGGTGCGATCCGGGTCTTGGAACGTGCCAAGACCAATGTGGATGCCGTATTACGGGCGCTGCGGGATGCAGATGCCAATCAGCAATAAGGACACGAATCACCCGCTGTGCTTGGTCATCAAATAGGGGCTGTGAGTTCCTGACCCACAGCCCCTACGCTCGCACTGAGCTAATCGCGGATTCCTACTTCTTAGGCCCTCTACCACGATCAATGATCGTTACCCAGTCTTTGCCAACGATCCCGGTTCCGTCATTCATTAAACCGGTGAGTGTAAACTCGACGGGATTCGTGTCGATCCCGTTGATGGCTGCAGCAATATCCTTGCGGTCGAACTGGGCCATGCCCAAGTCGGATTCTTCGGTGAGAACAAGCCTGTCGGCCGGCACTCCCTGAAGTTCGAGAGTTCCAACGTCAATATCCGCCGTAATGTATCCATCGGGCAGTACGATGTAGCACATTACCCACTTGCCCCTGCTGCCGGGATTGAGGGTCTCAGGGTCGATGAAGATAGACACCTCGACGGGCATGGATTGACAGGGCACACCCTCGGCAAGTGCCTCGATAATCAGGTCCTGGTCGTAGTCGCAGTACCACAATTGACTGCCGACAAAAGCGATTCCCGTGGCTGTTCCGCCACTTCCAACGCTTGGATCGTCCGCCGGCGGATAGTGCCATATCTCGATGATATTGCCCTCGGCGTCGTGCTTGTAGATCACGCGGTCGCCCATCACACCGTCGAAACCGCCCGACGGCCCCGTAGATGACCACATATTGGCGCCATCCCAGGCGAGGTCTGCCGGCTCGGGGTTTGTGGTGCACCACGGCTCCACCGAGACAAAAGCAGTCTCGCCGACCGTGACGCGGTAGATCACGTCTGTCGAGTTGTCCGCCACCCACAGATACCCGTCAGCCCATTCGAGTCCGAATGGGCCGGCCGCCGGCCAGTCGTAACGTTGAATCACATTGAGATTCTCGTCGCATTTGTAGATGGACTCAGGACCATAGTTGTTGTCTGCCAGCCACCAGTGCATACCATCCCATGCGAGGCCGTGGCGGTTGACCGAGCCGGGCAGGTTGGTCTTCTGGTCAAGGAAATCTCCCGCCAGAGAATAATGCTGCAAAGCATCCTCTGCGTGAGTTGCACCGCTTTTCATCACCCAGAAGCCGTCGTCTCGATACACCATACCCTGAGGGTTGTCTGCGCTTATCGTCCGGCATGGGACAATGTTGTATTCTGGGATCTGACCAAACACCGCACAATTAACGGCCAATACGGCCACCGCCAATACACTGCAATACACGATGTCTTTTAATGGTCTCATTTCAGTCTCCTTTCGTTCTTCAAATTGGTTACTTCACGTTGTTCTTATGATCCTGCTATCTGACCTTCTCTTGTGGCGCGCCAGTTGGTCATTCGCATTCTTTTGCTTGATTGTTGGCTATCTTCTTCACAAGAGTATTCGCGGATTGCAGGCTGACGCTGCGCGTGCTCAAAATCGGCTTGCGGAATTTCCTTCTCGCAGGTGGTACGTGCCGGTTCTTGGGCCATTTCTATGGTTTTTGGGTTGGCATACAGGCAGTCTGGCGGTAAAATGCCTCTTGTCGACGGCAAAATGTCGAGGTGTGGGCATATAAGGAGTGCTTTGTATGGGCAAAGACGAAGAAGGGAATGTTCCGGAACCTGGCGAAGACAGAGGAGCAGCCTTTCCGACCCGGAGCCTGCCGGATTCACCGCAAGAGTTGGGTACTCAGATTGGCCGGTATAAGCTGCTCAGCGTCCTGGGGGAAGGTGGATTTGGGATAGTCTATCTGGCCGAGCAGAAAGAACCTGTCAGGCGGCAAGTGGCGCTGAAGGTCATAAAGCCTGGCATGGACTCCAAACAGGTAATTGCCCGCTTTGAGGCTGAACGGCAGGCACTGGCTATGCTGGATCATCCCAATATCGCCCGCGTTTATGATGCAGGTACAACTGATGCTGGCCGGCCCTACTTTGTGATGGAATATGTCAAGGGCGTACCGATTACAGAACACTGTGATAAACACAAGCTCGATACCGAACAGAGGCTAAGACTATTCATCGATGTCTGCGATGCGGTCCAGTATGCCCACCAGAAGGGCATCATCCACCGAGATATCAAGCCCTCGAATGTGCTCGTATCTTTGCACGGCGAAAGAGCGGTGCCCAAGGTCATCGACTTTGGCGTGGCCAAGGCGACCAGCCAGCCCCTGACGGTACATACCTTGTTTACCCAACAAGGCCAGTTAATCGGCACGCCCGAGTATATGAGCCCGGAGCAGGCTCAGTTGACCAACCAGGATATCGATACCCGGTCTGACATATATTCTTTGGGAGTCTTGCTCTATGAGTTGCTGACCGGGACTCTTCCATTCGATCCTGAGACGTTCCAAGAGGCGGCCTTTGATGAGATGCTGCGGATTATACGTGATGAGGAACCACCCAAGCCGAGCACGAAGTTGCTCAATCTGGGAGAGAAGGGCAGCAGCATAGCCGTCCATCGTCGCACGGACATCAAGACTCTAAGCAAGCGTCTTCACAACGAGCTTGAATGGATACCGCTCAAGGCGATCCGCAAGGAACGGGATCGTCGCTACAAGACAGCTTCTGAGCTCGCGGATGATATCCGTAATTATTTGAATGGCGATGTGCTAATCGCAGGGCCTGAATCAGTGGCATATCGAGCCAGGAAGTTTGCACGCAGGAATACTGGACTGTTAGTGAGTGCAGTGTCAATCCTTGTTCTTCTGGCGGCAGTTGTCATTGGTTTTGTGGTTAGCACGACGATGTACTTCAAAGCTGAGCAGGCACGCGAAAAAGAAACAATCGCTCGCAGCCAAGCAGAACAAGCCAGAAATGCCGAGCGGGAGCAACGCGAACTCACCGAAAGAAAGGCTGAAGAGTATCGCCGTTCTTTATATGTGAACCAAATCAATCTGGCTGAGAAATACTACTTGGAAAGCAATATAACCCGTGTCCGTGAACTGTTGGATGCGTGCCCCAACGACCTAAGTTGCTGGGAATGGTATTACCTCTGGAACATCTCGGACCAGGCCCTGATGACGCTGGTGGGGCACACGATGGAGGTATGTTCGGTTGCCTTCGGTCCGGACGGCCGGCGGATCATCTCAGGCAGTTATGATAATACGCTCAAGGTCTGGGATGCCGAAAGCGGCGCTGAGCTAATGACCCTGCGGGGGCATGCGTACAGGGTCTATTCGATCGCCTTTAGTGCCGACGGCCGGCGGATCGTCTCGGGCAGTGGAGATAAGACGCTCAAGGTATGGAATGTTGAAAATGGCACAGAAGTGATGACTATGCGGGGACATAGGGACGCGGTTTCTTCAGTAGCTTTCAGTGCGGACGGGCGACGGATCGTCTCGGGCAGTTACGATAATACGCTCAAGGTCTGGGATGTCGAAAACGGTGGCGAGCTGATGACCCTGCGGGGGCACACGCGTACGCGTTACGTTAATTCTGTCGCCTTCAGCCCGGACGGGACACGGATTGTCTCGGGCAGTGACGATAATACGCTCAAGGTCTGGGATGCCGAAAGCGGCGCTGAGCTAATGACCCTGCGGGGGCATGAGGATAGGGTTTATTCGGTTGCCTTCAGTGCCGACGGGCGGCGAATCGTCTCGGGCAGTGGGGATAATACTCTCCAGGTCTGGGATGCCGAAAGCGGCGGTGAGTTGATGATCCTGCGGGGGCATACGGGCATGGTTTTTTCTGTCGCCTTCAGTGCCGACGGCCGGCGCATCATCTCGGGCAGTTACGATAATACGCTCAAGGTCTGGGATACCGAAAGCGGCAGTGAGCTGATGACCTTGCCGGGGCATACGGGCGAGGTCTTTTCGGTCGCCTTCAGTCCGGACGGGCGGCGGATCGTCTCGGGGAGTGTAGATAATACGCTCAAGGTCTGGGATGCCGAGAGCGGCGGCGAAGTGAGGACTCTGCGGGGACATGAAAGGCAAGTTGCGTCGGTAGCGTTCAGTCCGGACAGCAAGCGGATCGCTTCAGGTGGTATGGACAAGACACTCAAGGTCTGGGATGCTGAGAACGGCGGTGAGCTGATGACCCTGCGGGGACATACGAGCTGGGTTTATTCGGTCGCCTTCAGTCCGGACGGCCGGCGGATCGTCTCGGGCAGTTTCGATGATACGCTCAAGGTCTGGGATGCTGAGAACGGCGGTGAGCTGATGACCCTGCGGGGGCATACGATCGGGGTTTATTCGGTCGCATTCAGTCCGGATGGGCGGCGGATTGTATCGGGCAGTTGGGATAATACGCTCAAGGTCTGGGATGCCGAAAGCGGCGGTGAGTTGATGACCCTGCGGGGGCATACGAGCGTGGTTTCTTCGGTCGCCTTCAGTCCGGATGGGCGGCGGATTGTATCGGGCAGTTGGGATAATACGCTCAAGGTCTGGGATGCCGAAAGCGGCGGTGAGATGATGACCCTGCGGGGGCATACGCACCCCGTTCTTTCTGGCGCCTTCAGTCCGGACGGGCAGCGGATCGTCTCGGGGAGTGCAGATAATACGCTCAAGGTCTGGGACGCCGAGAGCGGCGGCGAACTGATGACTCTTCAGGGGCACCCGTACTACTTTCTTTCTGTTTGCTTCAGTGCCGACGGCCGGCGGATCATCTCAGGCAGTTATGATAATACGCTCAAGGTCTGGGACGCCGAAAGCGGCAGTGAGCTGATGAGCCTGCGGGGGCATACGAGCGTGGTTTCTTCGGTCGCCTTCAGTGCAGACGGGCGGCGGATTGTATCGGGCAGTTGGGATAATACGCTCAAGGTCTGGGATGCGGATAGCCCCGAGGAAGTTGCAGCCGAGAAGAAGATAATTGAAGAGGCCCGTGCCAGGGTTGCCAGCGCCAATGCAGTCAAGCCCGCAACCGCCAATCGGCGTGAAATAAAGGCCATTGAGGCTGTTATTCCCGAAACTAATCTGGCAATCCCCGAAGGAATACAAGATTGTGCGGCGAAGTTGCGAGAAATTCATACAGCGATAAAGGAGTACGAGAAGGATAAAGGCGCTTTACCCAAGAGGCTCTCTACCCTGGTTCCCGACTATCTTGCCGCAGACCTCCTGTTCTGCCCCAACGACCCCAACCACCAGGCGTCATTTCATCCTGACCCGAATCTTCCGTGCAGTTATATCTATGAGTTTTCAGATGACAAGGTGCAGAGCGATTTAACATGTCGAGACTGGAAAATGCAGCAGGTGAAACTCATTGGCGAGGTAGTGCCTATTGTCCGGTGCATGCATCATGGCTCAGAGACCATTCTGAATCTGTCTATAGGGGGACAGGTTTACTGGAGTGGGCTGGTTTGGGAACAGATATTTATGCCGGATTATCAGTTTGGCGATGAACGACTCATAGCAATTCCCGTTGATGACAAATCTGACACCCAACAGAATGACAAACCAAACTAAGCGGTCCGTTCCCGGCCGTGGCGATACTGTCGAGCGGAGTTGCGGATGGGTCGGGTGTTAAGTTTTTATTGATGCAAGCGCTTTCGAATCCAGACTGATAAACCCTGCTGGCCAAATGAAGCGGATTACTTATTGGGCCGACAGTCTATTATTCTTTTCCCTGCGAGGTTGGTAATTGCCTTCTTGGTCTTTCGGGCGCTTCGGCCGAGGATTCTGGCAATGTCTTTCGGGTCGGTAACGCCGTGTTCGTACAGCGATGCTACCTCCAAGTTGAAAAACTTGACTTGGACAATGCTCGTTGCCGCGGTGCCCAAGAGTGCTCCGATTAAAGCGCCGGTTCTCGCGAAATTCGAAGGCATATCCTGCCATTGCCTTAATTGCTCGAGATCCAGGAAATCTATGGTATGGCGAATATCATCGGCGTGGACACCGCCGATATACCGCGCCATTAGTGAGCCGACGACCAAACCAATGTAGATTCCAAAGGCATATGCCACAACCGTCTCTACAAGCGACAATAACTTGTCGATAATATGCCCGCTTGGCATGATCTCACTGACGAGGTTTGAGAAGTCTCCACCGATGATGCCCTTTGTTTCAGCTTGGATGTGCGTATCGCTTTTCATGATTCCACCATCAATAGGTTTTCATGGCCACTCGGATCGGCCACAGCGGCCAAATCACAGATGCCTTTCATAACTCGATACGCCACCAGTTTGCCTGTGCTGCGCCAACCGCACAAAAAGGGGCGCTCTTTCAAAGGCTTGGGGCTTTTTGAATGTTTTTGCATTGTTGAAATAGGCCCATATAGATTGTATAATCTGTTGCTGTAGACCTTACCGGTGTCGGGTTGCTGCAGATGTGATTGACGCCGGCTTTTCTATGCTGATGATGCAAGGCAATTTAACTCGTAGTCGCAGTGATTTGAGGAAAAATGGCCAAACGTAAGCGAGAAACAACGATGGGAGGGACAAAGGGTTCGTTCGGGACGACACACTGGTCCGATATCGCCAAAGCCAAGACACACGATGAGGAGCGGCGGCGAGCCAGCGTCAACAACCTAATGGAGCGATACTGGAAACCTGTCTATTGCCATTTGACGACACACAAGGGGTATAGCAATGAAAACGCTAAGGATCTGACCCAAGGATTTTTTTGTGAGATAGTCTGGGGGCGGGAGTTGATTCAGCATGCAGACCAGGAGAAAGGCCGGTTTCGGACGTTCTTATTGACAGCTCTGGACCGGTATGTGACGAGCGTCTATCGCAAGGAAACGGCGAAGAAACGGCTCCCGAAGCGTGGGCTGGCGCAACTGGACGCAATCTGCCTTCCCGACATGCCAATAGACAAATCAGGGGCGAAACCGGAACTGGCGTTCAATTACGCCTGGGCAACGAATCTGCTGGACCAGGTATTGGCCAAGATCCAGGAAGAGTACTGCAATACTGGTAGGGCAGTTTACTGGGGGGTCTTCCAGCTCAAAATTCTGGCGCCTGTCTTTGAGAATGCTGAAGCCCCATCTTTGGAAAAGATATGCAAGAAATATGCGGTTGAAAGCGAAAAAAGGGCTTCCAACATGGTGATAACGGTCAAACGCCGGTTCGCGTCCGTGCTCAGACAGGAATTGCGGCAGTTCGTGCAGTCGGACTCAGAGGTTGAGGACGAATTTCGGGCACTTGTTGAAATTCTTTCGGAAGGCGGCGCAGCCTGATGGGGTATTCTGCGTATCGCCTGGTGGAACAAGCACATTCTTGCGATAACGTGAATCTTGCTGATGCTGAGAAGTAGGTGCGAATGAAAAAAGAAACAACGACTCATGGCTTGAGCCTCAAGAAAGTGGTCGAGCTTCTCAATATTGGTTCAGACGTCGGTACCGATCGCGGCGACACGGATCAAGATAAGACCGATCTTCTGAACGACAGGCTCAGCCAGACTCTCCCCCTGTACGAAGATGAACCGCGGAAGAAAAGTAAACAATTGAGCCGCACGATTGCGGTTCTGTCCGGCGAGCCAATAGGCAAGCTGCTGCAGGATCCTAAGACCGAGCTCTCTATCATCAAGGTAATAAAGGAGCATGGAAGAAAGCTGGCTGACCGGAGCAAATCAGAAGCCGAGCACCAGGTGGCCAATACGATTTACTTCGCGGCGATCGCACATGCTCTGGTCTTCAAGAAGGAGACGATCACAAGGTTCTCGAAGGAAGACCTCCGCCAGGCGTTCGATCGTGTGTCCCAGGAGAACTGGATACCCGAGTGGCTTCTGGAGCTTTTTGCACAAGCTAGCCATCGTATTCAAAGTGCGACGTAATGATGAAGAAGGTGTCGTTGGGGAAATGCATATGGTATCGAGAATAGTCAATCCTGGATTTATCAAATGCGACGATGGGGCCAGTATCCCTGTGCCTGCCATTAAGAGAAGCGAGGGTGTCGATAGGACTGCAATCTCTGCTAAAGACGATAACCAGGCTCGGCCGGCGATTACTCTCGAGGAATGTCTATTTTCGGCTATTCATCTGGTCATGTTTCTGGGGCTGATTGTGGTGTCTATTGTAGCCGGACTGGGGATTATTGGTGTATGGCCAAAGTGGGCGGAACAATTCGGCCCTCAAATCAATATCGGCGTTTTAGCCGGACGATGGATTATTAGTATATGGACAAGGTTGGCAGAAGAATTCGGTCCTCAAATCAATATCGCTGTTCTTGTGACTGGTTGCGTCGTTACCACAATAGTAGTTTTCATCTGGAAAGGCTTTCGGAATTCTAAGTGCAGCGGAACGCTCAGGATCGTTTTTGTTATGGTACTTGTGCTGTTAAGCCTGTTTGTTGTGGGTAACCTGGAATCCACTGGTAAGGGTTTTGTTAATGAGATAGATTCCGCGAAAAGTCTCAACAAAGAAGTCGGCGATGTACCAGGTGGTTCGATAGTGTTGCTGTTTGGATTCTTCCTATGGCTACCAATGTTATTGGGGTATATCGCAGCACACGTGGCATACTATGTATTGCTGTTGTTCGGTGTAGTGGGGGTCTGTATCATCTATCTTATATTGGCGAAGGTGATAAACCTAAGTCGTCGCAGGCCGACGCCTACATCTGGAAGATGATATCGACACCAAGCATAGATTGCTCCACTGATTTCTCTGTATGCTGATGGAAGCAGCTTATTGCTTCGTCCTGGCGTCTTGTCGTGGCTTTCTGATTGGCAGGCCGGTACTATCTCGTTGCCAAGCCGGCGTAGCTGCCAACCTGCTTGGCATTTTTTGGACCGTTTGCGGAAGATTTTATGGTTGACGTACACTGATTCATAGGAGTCCATTTTTGCTGCGGCATTGATGGCTTTTAGTAGAAGAAACTCTGTCTATCGCCAATAAACATGCAGGTCGAAGCCGGTCAAGATGGTCATATCAAATGTAAAGGCTATTACCCTCCCAAACCACCTCGTCGATCCATATAGGAAAGCCCATCTAAGGCGCCGGATTTTCCGCTCAATCATCCTTATTGTGCACATCGGGCCCAATTTCGCCCGATTTTTGGTGCAGAGCCGAAAAGTATAAATAGGTGCCCTCAAATTTTAACATGGCCTTGACCACCATGTCCCGCGGTCAAGGCCATATTTCGCATTAAAGGGCCGGGGTGAAAATGTAACGTGACAGAACCAACGAAGATGGACTTCCAACACAGGCGAATCAGTCAGGTATCTGACTTTACAGAGCTAGTTGAGACGCTCTTTCCGGGCAATCGGAACCAGCAGTATGCGGCAGCGTGCATATTCCTTGAGCTAAAATGGACCAACAGCATAGTGCCCCACTTAGCATATATCGAGTCCAAATACAATGTATCGCGAAGAATCCTTCAAAGAGCCCGAGCCAAGCTTTCGCGGCTCGGGCTCATCGAGCATATCAGCTATCTCAACAGTCGGTATGGTGGGCAGCATGGGTGGAAGCTGTCGAGCCGGTTTGAGGGGGCGTTGAGGATGTTGGCGGAGAAGTGCGCCGGTTTTCGGGTCGCCAAGGCCGGCTCCAAAGAGAAGGAAAGGACGTTGGCAGGGCTGATGGATGCGAGACGTAGTGCGATACGCACTGAGCAGGTCGATGAAGCGAAAGGTGAAACACATTGAATGAAACGAAATCAAGATGGGTGATGGTTCTGCTTGTGCTGCTCTTGGCAGCACTGATAGCCAATGCGGCCATTATGTTGAAATCCGTGCGGTCAAGGCCATGTTTGGCAATACCAACGCGGTTTGTTCTGGAGTATCCCGATTGTGCTGAGAAGCTTGTTCAAGTCGCGAATGTGTCGGGGGTGAGGATTGTGTCAAATGTTAGGCTCGCCTCCAAACCGGCGGAAACATAAAACAGGATTCTATTCGATATGCTCCACTTCATAGCCTGTTGCTGCCAGATAATCCGCAATATTCTTCCGATGACAGCGAACAGCAGACTTCTCGGCACACATAAGACAAAATGGCGTGGGGACTCGCAGAAGCCGTTCCAGCAAGATATCCGCCGCCTGGTCCATCAGGCGTCGATATCTGCTTTCCCAATCATCGAATTCCAGGAACACGTTGCCAAGCTCAACAAAAGAGAAATATTGAATGCCGGCATCGCCAAGCAGCCTTTGAATGCCCTTTTGGGGATCCTTGGTTCTTGCATATGTCCCCATGCTTGAGTGTTCAGGGCGCAGGCGAACATCGACGATTGCCTTGACACCCTTTTCTTTGAGAAGGCTGATGAATTCATCTGGCTTTCTGCCGCCGTAGCCTACCGTATATGCCTTCATCTTTTCGGGCTCCATCTGAAGGAAAGAAGCAGATGTTGTTCACCACCGCCATTATAGGGTGCGGATACCGCTTATGATAAGGTTTTGTTGATGATGCAATGACTTATGGATTTGGCGAGACATTGGAAAACCATCGGTTTGTCAGCCACACGTCAGGCAATCACGTTGAAGAGCTGTATAATGTGTTTATCGACGAAGCACATTGAATATCGGCAACAGGGCCGCCAGATGCGGGCTTACCTGTTGCCTCCGAAATAGTGATATCAAGGCATGTGCTGGAGAAAACGACAATGAACGAGCAGATAGAGGAAGCGGTAGAGAGCATTAACACCCGTCCGGGCTTTGCTAGAAATGGAAAGCCATTCGACCACGTTGTTGTGGCCAAGGTTGCCAACGGCGCATATAGGCTTGAATGTGTACCGGCGGGAATCCTCGGAACAGCACGTCCCATCGAAGTATACCGAGCTAAGCGAGCCAGAAATAATATCATAAAGCCCTGGCAGCCCGGTACGGACGATGAAAGTTATTGCCCGGCCCATTGGGCTGACATTGCCATCGGCCGCGGAGCCTGTGGATTCAGGTGCAGGGCATGTTTCTTGATGCTTACGCATCGGACATTCTGTGATCCTTCACGCCATGTACTGTACGAAAATGTTGATGACTATGAAATTATGGTGCTAAAAGAGTTGATCCGAGCCGGCAAAAATCTGGGCCTTGGGATCGATTGCAGCGATTCTCTGCTCTATGAGGGAGTGACCGGCCATGCTCGCCGTTTGATTCCCCTGTTTGCCAGCAAGGACACAAATCCGCACGGACGAAAGCTCATTCTGCTTACGAAGAGCACGAACGTGCATTACCTGGAAGGATTGCCCACGGCAAATGTGCTTATGACCTTCAGTCTAAACCCGGAACCGATTGCGAACCTTTGGGAAGGCAAGTGGAACGACGGTGTGCGTATCACACCTGCCATTATGGACCGTCTTGAGGCATCGAAAAGGGCACAGAGGATGGGATTTGAGGTCCGGTGGCGGATTGATCCAATTCTGCCGGTCGATAAATGGCAAGAGGTCTACCGTGAGTTCCTGTTTGCCGCGGCGGCAGACGGTCATCGACCGACTCGCATCACACTCGGTACTTATCGTGAAATGGGAAGGTCTCTGCTGACAATTGCTGCCAAGTGGGGCTTGCCGCCAATGGAATTCGTTCCCGGTAATCTCTCCAAGGACGGCATGCATTATCATTTGCCGGACGAGCAGAGGGTCGACATCTATCAGCACCTATCAGACTTCATCACAGCAGCCTGGCAGCACACCGGCAATGCACCGGTAGTTGCTCTATGTAAGGAGACCAAAACGATACGGGAAGCTCTGGGCGTTACGCATAGTCATTGTAATTGTGAATAGCCCAGTGATCATATGATACACAAT
>JAFGTU010000046.1 GCA_016933985.1 Sedimentisphaerales bacterium
GCAATTATAGCAGTCCGATACTGCACGGTTGCATATTCAGCGGTAATCTGGTTAGTAGACACGGCGGCGGAATGTGCAACTCTTATGATAGCTGTAACTCAGTCGTAACCAACTGCACATTCATTGGCAACTCGGCCGTTAACGGGGGCGGGGCAATGCAAAATTACCACAGCAGCCCAACGGTGACTAATTGCATATTCATTGCAAACTCGACGGACAATGACGGCGGTGCGATGTGGAATGGCCATGGGGTCGTTTCTATGATAACCAACTGTGTGTTCAGCGGCAACCGGGCAGGCGACAAAGGTGGTGGGATTTTCTGTTGGTATAAGACTTCTCCGACGTTGAGCAACTGCATTCTCTGGGGTAACATTGCCGGTGAAGGACCACAAATCACACTGGATGGGGGTTATTTGTATGTCAGTTATTGCAATGTGCAAGGTGGTGAATTGGATGTTTTTCTCGATTGTTCAGAAGATAACGCCATACTATACTGGCTTGAGGGTAATATCGATGCCGACCCTTGTTTTGCATACGTCGGTGATTATCATTTGATGTCACGGTCCGGCAGGTGGAATCCGAACGATAGACGATGGACGATGGACGAGGTGACAAGTCCATGTATCGATTCCGGCGACCCTAATTCGGACTGGACGGCCGAATTGTGGCCGCACGGGAAACGAATCAACATGGGCGCTTTCGGCGGGACAGCGGAGGCAAGTATGTCTTCATCGACCTCGGGGAATGTTGCCGACCTGAATCTCAGCAAGAAAGTGGATTTTGCCGATGTGAAGCTCCTTGTGGACAAATGGCTCAGGCAGCAGGTCCTGCTGCACGAAGATCTCGACAGAAATGGGGCCGTTGACTCTGAAGATTTTGCTGTCTTTGGAAAACAGTGGTTGTGGGAACAGTAGCACATGAATAGAACTAAGGTCAGCCAAATCCGGATCGCGGTTTTGACGTTAGTATTCCTGCTGACGGCGGCGGCAGTCGCTGAGGACTGGAAGCACCAGATAGTCTTTCCTGATGAGCCGTATGCCTCCGGCGGAATATCGTCCGGTGATTCCGGATGGGTTAAGTTCACGATCAAGCTGGATGACCCCAACACCGTCTATTACCAGGACAGCCGGCGTTACGTCCTGCACTATGATTTCGCCACCGATGTTCTCGATCCCTTTGTCGGGATGAGTGCAGCGGCGTATTACAGCGTCACTTTGTACCAGGCCGGCCAGCAGGCCTCTCTGGGTACGGTCATTCTGCCTCCGATGAGCGGTTATCCTGCCGAGCCGGACTTCGCTGAGTACGGTATTCAGTTCGTGCGCCAGGACCCTTATACCAAGGAGCAAATCCGCGATATGTTCGAGGTGGTCAAGGCGTCCGTGGCCGCGGAGCCGGGCGTTGAGGCCTTCTACTTCCCTACCTACGAGCAGACCGAAGTGGCGCAGGCCAACAGGGACTGGTTCGAATCTCAAGGCATTCCCATCAGCTCCACCTCCCGCTGGGCTAAGGGCAACGCCTGTTACTCCGAGGGCTGGGCGCTTGGCGAGTTGAAGTTCGTCGAGGCCGGCCGGATTAATCGCTCATATCAGACCGGCCTCTTGAGGCCGCAGGATATACTCCTTACCGACGCCGTCCCCGCTGAAATCCCTTATGTTGCCGGCATCATATCGCTTTCGCCTTCGACGCCGAGTTCACACGTAGCTATCCTGGCCAATACATACGTGGTACCGTTCGTGCATCTGGCAGTGGTTGAAGACGCCAATCATGCACAGCAGCTCGTCGGCCGGACAGTCGCATTCAGCGCCTTTGACGACGGATTAGGGGCCTACGACACGCGGCTGATAGACGTCGAGGATAAGCTGACCGCCGAGCAGATAAACGAGATACTCGAGCTCAAGAAGCCGCCCGCTCTGGACATTTCGCCGATTGCCCATTACGGCGGCTACAGCGCCAATACCGACGACCTGCTGCCGAAAGACGTCAACCATTTCGGCGGTAAGGCCTCCAACTACGGAATTCTGCGTAACAGCATTCCGGACGATTCCCCTGTTGCGATGGGGTTTTCATTCGACTTATGGAACGATTTTCTCGACCAGGAGATTGTCCCGCGTGTGGGCGTTGTCATCCAGCCCGGCCAACATCTGCTCTTCTGGGCCGACGACGATGAAGAGCAAGGTCCCAGGCACACCGATTTCAAGCTCGATAATGCCGGCGAGTATGTCGGCTTGTACGACCGGGACGGAATTACATTGATAGACGGAAAGGCCTTCGGACCGCTGGGCGACAATATTTCATACGGTCGCTCACCTGATGGAAGCGGCAATTGGATTTTCTTTTCCGGCGGCGGCGCCACACCGGGCTGGCAGAATCCGGGCGGTGCCGGTCCGAGTTACGGCCTGTTTATCAACGAATTCATGGCCGACAACGAGACAACCAAAGAGGACCCCGATGAGCCTGGAGAATACCCGGACTGGATCGAGATATACAACGCCGGCTCTGCGACTATCGATCTTGGCGGCATGTATCTGACCGATGATATTAACGAGCCGGACAAGTGGATGATTCCATTTACCATCACCGGCAATACCCTGCGCGAGGAAATCGGCATCCGGCTTTCCGGCTACACATATCCTCCGCCCGACATGGCCGTTTTGGCCGCGGACCTCAGCGTTGTCCGGACCTTGTTCAAGGACACGAGCATTACCGGCTTCACTCCTTTGCAGATACTCAACATCGAAGGCGACCTGCTCAACCCCCAGTATGGATTCGATATGGCAGAGAACCTGCGTTTTAGAAGCTCGACGAACGTCGAAGACAGCGAGCAGTTCACGGGGGCCGGCCTGTACGACAGCTTCAGCGGCTGTCTGGCGGATGAATTCGATAGCGACGACAACGGTCCCTGCCTTTGTGATCCCTGCGAGTCTAACGAACGCGGTGTCTTTCGGGCGATCCGCAGGGTCTTCGCGAGCTTTTATAACGACAACGCCTTCCTCGAACGAATCCGGCACGATGTGAACGAATCGCAGGTAGGCATGGCTATGCTCGTGCATCACTCCTTCCTCGACGAAATTGAGTTAGCCAACGGCGTGGCGACCCTCGATAAGAGAGGTTCGGGGGCGAATATGTACATCAGACTGGTGACGCAGAATGGCGCCGTCTCTGTTACGAACCCCGAAGGCGGCTCGATCCCGGAAGAGGTCAGCGTCCGCGTCTATTCCTCCGGAAGGCCGGGTTCGCCTAGGCTGGATCGTGCGTCCAATCTCGTGCCTCTGGGCCAAACGGTTATGGACTGGGACGCCGACTATACGGCCCTTGCCGAGCTTCTGGTTGCTGTCAGCATCGAATTTGGCGCCGTCACGGGCAAGACAACTTACATGCTCGATCTGGAATACAAGAAGGTCGCGCCCGGAGGCGCCGCAATGCCGGCCGGCGGGCTTGTCATCAAGCAGATCCGCCAACTTCCGCAGCCCGGTGATACTCCGTCCATCACGCCATTCCTGATAAACGAGCCCGCTGAGTTCTGCGTGTTTCCCGGTGAGTTCAGGTTCAAGGACGGCACGGATGTCTTCGCTGACCATCGCCTGAAATCAAGATGGACCATAGAGACAAAGAGCCAGTGGCTGAGCGTCGCCAATCTGGCTGAGAGCTTTTATGCTCGGGTCGAGATCGAGTACGTTGATGGCAATAGTATCCGCACCGTCACCGAGCAATTGCCGCTCATGCCGGCCGCCTATCATAGCTTTGACGGAACTGACGCCAACGATGGCTGGCTCATGGGCGATTTTGGGAACCCGCGCACATACGAATTGCAGACCCAAAACATACCCACCCTCGTCTCACCGGCAGAGAATCCATTGCTCACGCTGCGCGACTTCGGCACATTCCCCTTTACGCTTGACGAACCCAGGTTCAAGGTCCTCGGCCTGCGGGTCGATTATTCCAATCCTGTGCGGTCCTGGTATCAGCACGTCTGGCCGGCCGATCCGCCGTCAGGTCCCAGGGCTTCCGTCACGAACGAGGTCAGGCTGTGGCGCTGGCCCCACCCGCATCCGGACGATGTCTTGCTGCAGCGTTACTTTGAGTCGGACGGTATATCGGTAGAGACCGAGTTTTACTGGCCGCCTCCGCCTGAGGGATTCCCCGATTGGAACTATCATACCGCGCCTCTGGTCCGCTGGGTCCACACCGTCATAGAGGGCTACACGACCGAGCCTGTCGTTCTCGAAGGATATTACTCACAAACATATCGCCCGGAGCACCACAACATCAGCGAACACTTCCTCTTCGAGCCTCGCCTCGAACAGGGCATCTCCCAGGCCACCCTCGACGAGCTGGCCGTGCAGGACATTCGCTTAATCCATTTGTATTATGACACCGATGGCCACTCCGAGATAATGACCTACGGCTTTGAATTCGTCCCCGCCGACCTGAATGGCGAGCCGGGCGTGACTTTTTCAGATTTCTGCCTCTTTGCCGCACGCTGGCTGGACAGCAATTGCGGGGCATGCGGTGGGGCCGACCTCACCGGCGATGGTCAAGTCCGCGCGTCAGATCTCCACCACTTCGCTCACAGTTGGCTCAACGTGTGGCTGTCAAGCGGCGATGGGACCGCATCGCAGTAGTTGAATTCGCGGAGAGACGCTCAACTCTCAGCCGGGTGGCGACTATATGGAGAATTCCGGTTCTGACCTGCTGTCAAGAAGAGGGACTCTGCGGTGGTGACGGAAGCAAAACCTACGGGAATAGTCGTGTTGCTGCCGGCAGGATGACAGAATCGTCTGCCAGGAACGGCTTGGCGGCCTCTTCAGGTCCTATCGGAGGGCTACCTGATGGATCGGATGAATAAGTTCACGGTTCTGGGGACAACGTGGAGACTTCTGCGATCAATGTTAGGCCCGGGAGCGGCGGGCTTCATTGCAGAAACGGTGCCAAAAACGGTGTCAATCGCTACTGGTAAACCTCATTAGGTTCCACTTGTTACCTGCTTGTCAACTATTTGCAGTCCTCGTTTCTGGCCAAAAAACGCGATGTAATCCCTAATCCAATAAGTACTTACAATCCGACTGGTGGACTGAAAATTCGTGTGTCGGCGGTTCAGAATTGAATCAGTGGATTGTTGATAAGCAAGAGGTTTTGCCTTGTTTCTCGAGGTATTGCTGGTGGTATTCCTCGGCCTTGTAGAATTTTGGGGCGGGGAGGATTTGGGTGACTATCGGGCGTTTGAAGGCGCGGGCCTTTTCGAGTTTTTGCATTGAGGCTTCGGCGAGGGACTTCTGTTCGGGCGAATGATAGAAGATGGCTGAGCGGTATTGCGTGCCGACGTCGGGGCCCTGGCGGTTCAGCGTTGTGGGATCGTGGATCTTCCAGAAGATATCGAGCAGATTCTCGAATGAGACCTTATTGGGGTCGTATATAACTTCGACGGCTTCTGCGTGGCCGGTCTCGTCCGTGCATACCTGGGCATAGGTGGGATTAGCGCGTCTGCCGCCGGTGTAGCCGACCTGGGTGGCCACGACGCCATCGACCGCCCGAAACGACGCTTCGGCGCCCCAGAAGCAGCCGGCCGCGAAGGTGGCTTCTTCGTATTTGGCGCGCTGGGCAGGCTCTTTTGTCGCGAGGTCCGGCTCAGAGTGGGTGGTGATCGGGATGGGGGCATCGGCTATTTGCTCAGGGCGGGGCGCGGGCGAAACAGGCTCCGAGGGCGAGCCGGCGACGGGACGGCTGGGATTTGAGGCTGTCGGTGGTTGTTCCTGCGAATTAGCCATATTGTCGGTTCTTTCCTTGGGACATCCGCCCATAGAGACGATGGTGATGAGTATTGTCAGGACTGTGATAGCTGATTTTTGCATGATAGTCAATTATTTCACATCAACAGCGGGATCGCTAAGGAAAATACGCTGGAAATGTCGCTGGAGTTCGGGAAACCGGGCCGATATGGTGCGGAATCGCAGCAAGCCCTCCCCCCTGATGGGAGCCGGCCGGCCAATCGTTTTCCGAGTTTGGGCTGTTAAATATGGCTTGACGGGCGGGGATTCGGTTGGTAGAGTAAGCGGTTTGATTCGGGGCGTATTTCAGGAGTTGCTATTGTGGAAGCGGCTATTGCAAAGGCCGGTGCATTGATTGAGGCTATGGAGTATATCCGCAGTTTTCGCGGGCGGCTCGTTGTCGTCAAGCTCGGCGGCAGCGTTCTTGACGATGCTTCTCTGCAGAAGAATTTGTTGACGGATGTTGCGTTCATGGCGACGGTTGGGATTCGGCCGATTATCGTTCACGGTGGCGGCAAGGCGATTACCAAGGCGATGAACGAGGCCGGGATACAGCCGGTCTGGGTGCAGGGGCGGCGATATACCGATGAGCGGGTGCTGACAATAGCCGAGCGGACCTTAGTGAATAAGATCAATACGCCGATTTGCGAGATGCTCACCGGGCTGGGATGCGAGCCGATGGGGCTACATTCGCTGAGCAGTTGCGTGTTGTTCGCTGAGCTGATAAGGCTGGCCGGGGAGGACGGACGTAAGCTGGACGTCGGGCTGGTGGGCAAGGTTACGAAAGTCAACGGGCAGCTGCTCAAGAAGCTGTGCGCCGACGGGACGATACCGGTGATCGCGTCGGTCGCCAAGGACAAGACCGGCGGCAAGCTGAACGTCAACGCCGACAGCGCCGCCGGGATAGTGGCCGCCGAGGTCGGGGCCGAGAAGCTGGTTATGGTCAGCGATACGCACGGAATTCGACGCGATATCAATGATCCGGAAAGCTGGGTATCGAGCTTGAACGAGCAGAAGATTAAGGAAATGATAGACGACGGGATTATCACCGATGCGATGTTCCCTAAGGTCGAGGCGTGCCTTGCCGCCCTGGCCGGGGGGGTCAGAAAGGCGCATATAATCGACGGGCGAATCGCTCATTCGCTGCTGCTTGAGATCTATACCGATAAGGGCATCGGCACGGAGATTGTCAGCAATTAGCTGCTAATACCTTCGGCACAGGGACACGAAGGCACTAAGGCACAAAGAGAAGAGTTAAGAAATGGATTCCTGCCCGTTCGGCTTCGCTCAGGGCAGGCCTTGCGCAGGAATGACAGTTACGATGTACGACATCCGAGATGCGAAATCCTAAATACGAGATACGACATACGAGATACGAATTATGACTACGCAGGAGACTATGGAGTTGTTTGATAAGTATGTTATTGCCAATTACGGTCGGCTGCCTCGCGTGATCGTTCGGGGGGAGGGTTGCTATTTGTACGATGCCGAGGGCAATAAGATACTGGATATGTTCCCCGGGTGGGCGGTTAGCGGGACCGGCCACTGTCATCCGCGGGTGGTAGAGGCTTTGCGCAGGCAGGCGGGCGAGCTTCTGCATATAGATAATACGTTCTATTCCGAGCCGCAGGGTCAATTGGCCAGGCTGCTGAGTGAGCGGGCGTTTGGGGGCAAGTGCTTCTTCTGCAACAGCGGGGCGGAGGCGAATGAGGCGGCGATGAAGCTGGCGCGCCTTTATACGGCGAAGGAGAAGTATAAGTTCATTACCGCCGAGGGTAGTTTCCACGGCAGGACGTTTGCGACGGTTACGGCAACGGCCCAGCCGAAGTATCACGAAGGCTTTATGCCCCTGCTGCCGGGCTTTGTGTATATTCCGTTCAATGATGTTCCGGCCCTCGAATCGGCGTTCAGCGATGAGGTCGCCGCGGTGATGGTCGAGCCGATACAGGGAGAGGGCGGCATCAACGTTGCGACCGAGCAGTTCCTCGGCGCAATTCGGGATTTGTGCGACCAGAAGGGCGCCGTGATGATTCTGGATGAGGTGCAGACCGGCATCGGCAGGACGGGCAAGTGGTTCGGGTATCAGCATTTCGACGTTGAGCCTGATATTATTACGATGGCCAAGGCGCTGGGCGGCGGCGTTGCGATAGGGGCGATGATGGCCAAGCCCGAGCTTGCTGCGGTGCTCACGCCGGGCAGGCACGCCTCGACCTTCGGGGGCAACTGTCTTGCCTGTGCGGCGGGGATCGCGGTGATTGAGGC
>JAFGTU010000352.1 GCA_016933985.1 Sedimentisphaerales bacterium
CACGGTAGCCGAGCTTCTCAAGCATGCGGGCTACTCCACCGGCATCACGGGCAAGTGGGGTCTGGCCGAGCCGGAGACTGCGGGCGTGCCCAACCGGCAGGGCTTCGACGAATGGTTCGGCTACCTCAACCAGCAAAACGCCCACAGCTATTATCCAGAGTATCTCTGGAAGAACGAGGAGAAATTCATCCTCGAAGGCAACCAAAACGGCGGCAAAAAGCAGTATTCGCACGACTTGATGACCGAATTCGCCCTCGATTTCCTCCGCCGGCACCAGGCTGGGCCTTTCTTCCTCTATCTGCCTTACACCATCCCGCACGCGAAATACGAAATCCCGTCCACCGACCCCTATACCGGCGAATCCTGGCCCGCTGATGCCAAGGTCCACGCCGCAATGATTACCCGCCTCGACGGAGATGTCGGCAGGATTATGGCACTGCTGAAAGAGCTGGGAGTAGACGACAATACGCTCGTATTCTTCTGCTCCGACAACGGGGCGGCGCAGCGCTGGGACGGCATCTTCGACAGCTCCGGCCCTCTGCGCGGGCGAAAACGCGATATGTACGAGGGCGGAATTCGCACGCCGATGATCATCCGCTGGCCCGGCAAGGTCCCGGCGGGCAAGGTCAACAAGACGGCGGTCTGGTACTTCGCCGATTTCCTGCCGACGATAGCAGACCTTGTTGGGGCAAAACTGCCCGATAATATCGATGGCATCAGTGTTCTTCCTGCAATCCTCGGCAAAAAACAACGAACAGACGACAGGTTTTTATACTGGGAGTTCTTTGAGAGCGGCTTCAACCAGGCAGTCAGACGGCGGAATTACAAGGCCGTCCGTCTGGGCGTAGGCAAACCCATAGAACTCTACGATTTGGCAGAAGACCCAGCCGAGACAACCAACATAGCCGCCGAAACCCCCAAGATAGTGGAAAAAATCGAAAACTACCTAAAAACCGCCCGCACAGAATCCGAAAACTGGCCTGTAGCACGCCCCAAGAGCGACGAATAACTGAAATAACGGGGATTCTCAAAAAATCCTTGCCTTTCCGCCCATAACTGGGTATGTTGTTGTTTTTCGTATCGTAAGAGCGAAAGCGAGGTACGAGACTTGTCCCGAGGTCGTTGGTCGGGGCGCCAAATATGATGTATGAACACAGGAGATATACTCGTGAAGACTAAAATACTGGATTCCGTTGAGAACAAGAATTTGAAGGATAAGATCCCGCACTTCGAGATCGGTGATATTGTCGACGTGCACTGCCGAATCACGGAGGGCGAAAAGGTCCGCACCCAGATATTCAACGGCACGGTGATAGCGCGGCGCGGTCGCGGAATCAATGAAACCTTCACTGTTCGTCGAATAATCGGGGGCGAAGGCGTCGAGCGAGTCTTTCCGCTTCATTCACCGAATGTTCTCGATATAAAGCCCGTCAGAAGCGGCAAGGCCCGAAAGGCGAAGCTCTACTACCTGCGAGAGCGAACTGGAAAAGCCGTCAAGCTGGCGCATCGCCACAGCGACCACACCCTCAGCAAGTGATCATTATTCCGCGTTGACTGTTTTTCGGTTCCCTTGAATCGTCAAGCGGAAAGAGTCAATAGTAAATAATAACTGGTAAATCGGCGCCCGATATGCTTTTTAACCGCAGCAGGCTCCTTGCCGACAGGCAATCGCTCGGTCGATGGGGTGAAAAGCGTGCCGAGAAACTCCTCAGAGCAAAGGGCTTCAAGACCCTGACCCGCAATTTCTCCTGCAAGACCGGCGAAATCGACCTGGTTATGGTCGATGTGGATTCGGCCCTCGTTTTCGTCGAGGTCCGAACCAAGGCCGACGAACAATTCGGGCCGCCGGAACAATCGGTGACTCCTTCCAAAAAGATCAAATTGGTCAGAACGGCGCGTTACTTCCTCGCATCCCACGATATAGCCGACTGCCCGTTCCGATTCGACGTCGTCGCAATAGTCCTGCCCCCAAAAGGCCCGGCCCGAATAGAGCACTACCAGAACGCCTTCGTGCCATAGGTAAAGCAATATGCGAAAGCTAATTTCAAATAGCCTTGTACAACTGTTTTTGTTTTTGGCGACCTTGCTTTCTACGACACTTGTCCTCGCGGTGGATCGTGAGGCGAGCCAAAAACCGATCTGGCTGGTAGTGACAAGACCGGCATTCGCACAGGCTGTTAAGCCGCTCGAGCAGAAACGAGCCAAAAACGGTTTTCAGACCCTTGTCTCTACACAGACTATTGCCGAGGCAATCGCCGGGCTCGACCGTCAACCAGCATTTCTGCTGCTCGTGGGCGATTGTCAGCCCGGCGAGGAAGAACAACCCTGGTATATGCCCACCCAGACGCGAAAACTCTATCGATGGCGTATCACCCAAAAAGAAGATTTCGCCTCCGATGTCCTCTGGGGCGACTTCGACGACGACCTGATACCGGACATTCCCGTCGGCCGAATTCCCGTCCGGACGCCCCAACAGCTCAAGCTCGTCGTTGACAAGATACTGGCCTTCGAGAATAGACGCCCGACGCCGAGCGACCTCGGCATGCCCGTCTGGACCGGTTCGTCGGGCTACAGCGCCATGCTGGATAGCATGGCCACATTGCTGCTGCTTGGCATCGTTGAAAAGCACGCCTCGCCATGGGTCGAACCGTGGATCATCTCGGCCAACCCAATGCACCCATTATGCGGCTGGCCACCCGACCAGGTGAAGATGTTCGCCGGTCGGTTCGGTAAGGGAGGGTTGTTTGCGGTCCTTATGGGACATTCATCTCTCAGAAGTTTCCATTCTATGAACTTCAACGGCGCAAGCATCAACTACACCGATTCCGATGTCAAAGCCGGCCTTGCCGGCGACAGGCCCGGCCCGCCGATGATGATCATCTCCTGTCATACGGGCCGATTCGTCGAACAGGACAATTGCCTCGCGGAGACTTTGCTGTTGCAGCCGGGCGGACCGGTGGCAGTAGTTGCTGCAACCACCGAATCACATCCACTAACAAACTACTTCTCGGGGGTGGCGCTCCTGCAGCAGACTCGCACAAATAACAATCGGCTCGGGAGTATCTGGCTGGCCGCACAGAAACAGGCGAGCGAGGCACGCGATATTATCATGGAGCGCATGCTTGTCGAGGTTGAGGGCAAGCTCGAAGAAGAAATGAATGTCGCAAAGCTTCGCCGCGATCAAATCCTGATGTATGCCCTGCTCGGCGACCCCGCTACGCAATTGAACTTTCCCGATGAGCTTCACGCCGACGTCAAATACAGTGACGGCGGCTGGCGCTGGAATGCCCGGAAACCACAAGGCGCGACTAGGCTCTATGTGAGTTTCCGCCCGCCCGCTCAGAACCTGCCCCAGCGCACGCCCCAAGTCGATAAAGAGACCGCACGCAAACTCTTCGAGCAGGCAAACGATAGCTTCGTTTTCAAGCCCGTGGCCGAACTTTCCGCTGAGGCGCCCTGGGAAGGTGCGATCACCGAGCAAGGAACGCTTCGCCTCGTCGCCACCGGGCCGGAACAAATCCACGCCGCCGCCTTTGAACTCAAACCAGACGGCCCGACGACCCCGCCAAAATAATATCGATTGCACGCATAAGGTGATAAATGGACCTGATTGATACTCACTGCCATCTGACGTTTAAGCCACTGGACGTCGACATCGAAGGCGTCCTTGAACGCAGCAAAGCCGCCGGCGTCACCTCGTGGATAACCGTCGGCACCAGCCTCGAAGATTCCCAGAAAGCCGTCCGATTTGCCGACCGATTCGACAATCTTTACGCCACAGTCGGCGCCCATCCGCACGATGCCAAGGATTTTACCGCTGACACCCTTACAGAACTCGGGCGGCTCGCCCAAAACGTAAACGTCGTCGCAATCGGCGAGACGGGGCTGGACTTCCACTACAACTTCTCGAAACAGCCCGATCAGCTTCGCGTCTTCGCC
>JAFGTU010000353.1 GCA_016933985.1 Sedimentisphaerales bacterium
ATCGTGGTCTCATCTTCATCAATGATCGGGTTTCCCCTTCCCAGCAACGTGTTCAGCACGCCGGTCCGTGCCGGGTTGATTCCAGTCAACAGCCCGTAACGGGAAGGTGTGCAGGTGCTTCCTGCTGAATGCGCATCACTAAAACGCAGGCCCTCTTTGGCGAGTTGATCGATGTTGGGTGTGGCAATCCTGGATTCCGGATTGTAGACGCCGCAATCCCCGTAGCCCATGTCATCGGCAAGAACAATAATGATGTTTGGCCTTTCCGACGCAGCCCCTCTTTCTGTTACGCCGGCAAGCGAACTGCTCGCCACTATGATCCCGACAAGAAGGCACATTCTTCTCATTGCAGTTCCTCTTCTCAGAGTCTTTATGCGCTTTTGCTGAGCTTTAGCGGCAGGACAACGTGTAATGCGCAATAACAGGTCACTCTTCTCCATCGCCATCTACCTTATGTGCTGCCTTTCTCGGGCGCACCATCGTGATCGATCTCAACATTTCACGCCCCTCTACAGCTGAATCACTTCTTAAGGACCGCCAGGGCTGACTGGGAGTATTTGGATTTCTGGCTTTCCGGTTCGACCTCGGGATAACTTCTAAGGAAGTTATTCTCATCAATTAGATTTATTAAATAGTGTGTAGCTCCCTTCGGCAATAGAGCCGACACTTTCTTACCAGCCAACAGCTTTGCTGGTTGACGGAACCACTCTTCATATCGTTGCCCGCCATTGAGAGTATAGAGCAAGTTGGCCCGAACCACTTTGGCTCCATTTTCCTCATAAGTAAATTCAACGGTATTGCCCTTTTGCCTTTGAGCAAGCACCGTACAAACCTTTTCCTTGTTCGGCAGATCATTTTTGTAATGCGGATTGTAGTACGGATAGCTTGCTTTCATTTCCGTCAGTATTTCAGTAAGTCTCTTGTTCATCGCGGCGGTTCTGACGGGCATTAGTTTTGAAAGATCCCTCGCCTCTTCGATATCAACCCGGACACATTTTCCGTTCTTGGTTTCATATAGCTGATACAGTTCCAGTTCAGTTGTGCCGGCATTATTCACATGATCGTAATTGCGGATGAGTTTGTAATCACCGATACGGATAGTGCTTTCAAGCGCGGCACTATTTGGAAAATGCCAGACCATTGTATCTCTAACCTTACCGTCTGATTGCCGGATCAACGACGAGTCCGTTGGATCATTAAGCAACAGCGGTGCAATATCGACTCCGTCCAGATGTTTACCTGACGGTCTTTGCGAACCGGTCAACGAGAGGATCGTCGGATAGAAATCCAGGCCGTTAACCATAGCATCAGATTTGACACCAGCCTTAATACCCGGTCCTGTAATGATCAATGGAACACGCGTCCCTCCCTCCATTGCCGAGATTTTGCCCTTATCGAGCGGGTAGTTATCGGTGATGATCTCGCCTGGATAGCCTTCCATACCGCCATTGTCAGAAGTAAAGATAATATAGGTGTTCTCGATGAGTTTGTGGCCGAGCCATCGAGGATCGTCGGTGGTTTCGAGATAGCTGAACACTTTGCCCACGTAATAATCTAACTCTTCAACCATCGCACAGTAAAACGGATTACTCTGACCCTTGCCTTGCCATCCTTGATCAGCTTTGGGACGCTCAACGCCGAGCTTTTTGCAGTACTTGTCCAGTAATTGCTCGCTTCTGGTATGTATAGGTGTATGTACCAGCCAGGTGGCGTAATAGAGAAAGAATGGCCTGCCCTTGTGTTCTCGTAAGAATGTCAATGCATCCTCACTGTTCTGATGATAAGGAAAACCGTTCTTGTCGAGACGGTACGGATCATTCTCTTTGTCAGTGGCAAATCCGGTCGTCCGATGCGGCGTCATGCTGCTCCTGGCCCCACGGTTGCTGCGTGTCCAGTCGAAGCCCTGATCTTCAGGCTGGGGAAAAGCATGGTGCTCTATCGCCATGTGCCACTTGCCGACGTGTCCTGTGACGTAGCCGTTCTTCTGCAATACCTTTGCAAGAGTTACTTCATCTTCCGGCATACGTCCGCTGTACCATGGAGACATCATCCTCCAGTGCAGCTTGTGATGCGGATGAGGCGGTGCACCTCCTACCACATGAGTCTTCTGGGCACGGGCAGGATGATTTCCGCTCATGATGGCGCATCGTGTTGGAGCACAGGTCGGCGCCGGCGAATAGGCCTGCCAGAACATCACACCCTTTTCGGCAAGGGAGTCAATATTCGGAGTCTCCATCGGAGACGGCTCGTCGATGTCATAACATTTGACATCCTGCCAACCGAGATCGTCAGTCAGCAGCAACACGATATTGGGCTTGGCGGGACGGTCGGCAAAGACATTAGCAGCAGTAATACAACAAATTAACAATACTGTTTTCTTCATAGTACTTTCGATCTCTACTTCTTGAGGATCCGTGTCAGCACAATGTTGCGGAAACTTGCCGGGCCAAGATTGCCCTCGTTACCTGGCCTTGCATCATCTCCGAACGCTACTCTTCAAGGATTGGAGTAAGCACAATGTTCCGAAAACTTGCCGCGCCATGATTGCCCTGCAAATACAGTGGCCCCGGCTTCATCGGATCCGACCAAAGCGCTCCACCGGTACAGCCCAGCAGTGGTTCGTTGTCAATGATCTTCTTACCGTTCAACACGACAGTCACATGCCGATCCAGCAAGGTAACATCCAGGCTTTGCCATTGTCCGGCCGGTTTCTCGGCGCTCACCGAAGGGGTGATGCGGCTGTAGATGGCGCCCATGTTGTGGGAATCGAGCGGTTTCCCATAGGAGTCCAGGACTTGAAGCTCGTAGATGCCGCGAAGATAGATCCCGCTATTGGATTTCTCCGGCACGCTGACCTCAAGCTTCAGATTGAAGTCCTCAAACACACCTGTTGTCCGCAGATTGCCATAGGCAATGTGTTTCTCGCCTTCGTGCTGAGTCGGTCGGTTGATCAGCGTGCTGCCTTCGACGACCCAGCCGTTGGCGTTGTTGGGATTGGTCAATTCCCAACCATCCAGATTCTTGCCGTTGAACAGAGTGATGGGTTTTCCATACCTGGCTTTGGACAGATCCGGCCTGGGGGGCAGGGGCGGAGTACGTTTGCCCGAGAACTCCGCCCGTGCGAACTTGCTGCCGTCGGGTCTGGTTTTAACGGTAATGAGTTTCATGTCGTCGCCTGAGAGAGTCGCCGTGATGGTTTCGGTGATCTTCTTGCCCTTGTTCGCCCCTCTGGGCTCGACCTGCACGCGCGTGATGACAAGTCGATCGCCTTGGACTTTGATCGAGTTCACCGGCTTCACGCTGCCGCCTCCCCAAAGTATGGAAGCCTCCAGGCCTCCTTTTTCCTGAGTGACCCCAAGCCAGCCGGGGCCTCCATTGGGCAGGGTTAATGCCCAATGGCCGATATAAGGATCTTCGCTATAGGCGTGGAGGCCGGGTACGGCCGAGGTCAGCACAACAACTGCACAAAGTATGATCTTCTTCATGATCGGGTCCCTTAAATTGCTTCCGTCTCGTGTCGAAACAAGCTCATCCGTAATTCTCTTGGGTAAGCCAAGATACTATATGTTCATCTCCATGGGCCCCCAGCCCTTGCGAGGTTCGCGCCAGGTCAAATCGTTGACTGATGGGTCGTTGACAATCTTTCCGGCTTCATTCAACTCGAGCTTCTTGCCTGCGCGAGCGCAAAGATTGATAAGCTGCATATTCGCGGTCATGGGGCCGGAGTACGAGAAGTTGGACCTGCTGTATTCACGCGGCTTGTCTCCTCGACAGGCCATGAAGAACTCTTCGTGGTGACCCGGTGAGCGTTCGAGCAATTGCTCTGGAACGCCAAATTCCCTGGTTCTGGAGTAAGGTATCAGAGCCGGGCTGCCCCAATAGGCGCCGCTGCTCATCAACTTGCCCTTTGTGCCGATGATAATATTACCGTTGGTAGGTAACTTACGTCCTTCAGCTTTAAGTTCCTCGGGAACCTCGGGCATATAGGGCTTTCCATTCTTGTCTTTGCCCTCATACCAGTAAGTCGTAAATCCAGGCCATCTGCCCTTGGCACGGTAGGTGCATTTAACGACCATTCCACTGGGCCATTGGTCTTTTACGGGCCCTGTCATAACGATCGGCTCGGCGGTCGCCGCGTAGGATGGTTCCATGATGGCATAAATGCCGTCTGTAATATGGCAGGCCATATCCCCCAATGCTCCACAGCCGAAATCGACCACGCCACGCCAGTTGAACGGATGATAAGGTCCGCGGCCTCTCTTACTGTCCTGACGGGGACCGGCGTATGGGCGCATTGGTGCGGCGCCAATCCACGCATCCCAATCGAGGTGGTCAGGTACGGGGTCGGTCCAGTCCGGACGGTCGCCCCCTTGCGGCCAACTCGGGCGGTTGGTCCAACTGTGAAACTCCTTGATTTCGCCCAGAGCTCCGGCCTTAACGTACTCATAGGCCATGCGCCAGCCAATGCCGGCATGCCCCTGGTTGCCCATCTGTGTGACGATGCCCTTATTCTTCTCATACGCCTTTTGCAGCAGCAGGGCCTCGCGCACGGACCAGGCAAGCGGCTTCTCGGTGTAGCAATGAATCCCCATGGAGACAGCCGTCATGGAAGGGGCAAAATGAGAATGATCCGGGGCCGCCACGAAAACCACATCGATTTCTTTCGCGTGATTCTCAAAGACCTTGCGCCAGTCGGTATAACCTTCGGCTTCGCTCCAGCCTTCTTTCTGCAGGACGCCTCCCCAGCTAGTACGATCGACCTCGGCAAAGGCAATGCATTGAAGCCCGGCTTCGTGGGACGCCGTGGTGTGAGCCCTGGCCCTTCCTTCCGTCGCGACGAACCCGACCTGGAGCTTCGCGTTGAGTCCACGCCCTCTCAGCAAATGGGGAAAACCAATGGTGCACGCCGCCCCGACAGCGGTTGTGCGTTTGATGAATTCACGCCTTGTTAGTTTTGACACGGTTCTTATTCCTTGTGATTATGACTGAGAGTTCTTCTTCACTTGCCTGTTTGATTCTTCTTCTGCCCCTTCCACTTCTCTGCCCCGGGATCCGTGGCCCAACCCCATCCCTCAGGCATGCGGCCACCTCGTCCGTCTTTCTGCCATGACGTATCCGGTGGAGGCAGTTCCGCGGTCCAGGCGTCGTGGCGTTTCCGCATACTGGCCACCACATCCGGGTGGACCTTGGCGAGGTCACGGGTCTCCTTGGGGTCGGCCTTCAGATCGAAGAGTCGCCAGCCGTCGGGGTACTTGACCAGCCGCCATTGTTTCCATCGCATCGCCCTGAG
>JAFGTU010000354.1 GCA_016933985.1 Sedimentisphaerales bacterium
AGGTCCACGCACAAGCAGCCGAAGCAACGGGCCTGCCGGAAGGAACGCCGGTCGTCCTCGGCGGCCACGATTACTGCTGCGGCACGCTTCCGGTCGGGGCGTTCGAGCCCGGTGTTGTCCTCGACGTTACCGGGACGTGGGAAATAGTCGTCACCGCGCTGACCGAGCCGGTGCTCACGCCGCAGGTGAGGGAAATGGGCATACCAGTCCACTCGCACGTTGCCTCGCCGGATTTGTGGAGCATTATGGCTGCGGTCGTGGCGGGCGATATGCTCGAATGGTTCCGAAAGGAATATGGCTCACAGGAGCAAAAGGCTGAAAAAAATGACGCCGGCTGGGAGGAGATGATAAAACTCGCCAAGGCCTCGCCGCCCGGGGCAAACGGCGTGATGTTCCTGCCGCACTTCTCCGGCAGCCACTGCCCTATCGTCGATCATCAGTCGATGGGCGCGTTCGTCGGCCTCCGGAACATCGTAACCAAGGGCGATATGCTAAGGGCGATTATCGAGGGACTCGATTATCAGTTCGTGCAGATTGTCCGGGGCATCGAGAAATCGCTGGGCGTTAAGCCGGAGAAATTCGTGGCCATCGGCGGGGCCACGAAGAATGAATTCTGGATGCAGAACAAAGCCGACATGATCGGAAAGCCAATCGAGACCCCCCAAATCGAAGAGCCGACCCCCTTAGGGGCAGCAATCTTAGCCGGCATAGGCGTCGGCCTGTACAAAAATGTCCGCGACGCCTATGAAAAAGTCTATAAGCCGGGCAAGACTTATCAGCCCAACCTCGAGCTGACACAGAAGTACCGCCAATGGTTCAAGACCTTCGAGCAAATCTATCCATCCCTGAAAGGTCTAAACGCCCAACTGCGAACCTTCCTAACCTGACCGGTCAGTCTCAGTGTATTCCTGTCTTAGTGGCAACAGTCGGCTATTTCAGCTTCACAACCGAGAGCGTATAGGGCTTATCCCACTTCGTATTGACGACGCCCTCGAAGGGCCAATCCATATTGGAGATAATCACCTCATCGCCGCGGAAGATGGCTTCGCAAGGCTGGTCGAGCCCGCCGTCGGCCCCGTTTGTGTCGCCGTTCATCGCAATCGTCTCGACCCTCCCGTCCGGACCAATCATTTGGATCGCATTCTGGACCATATCCGCAACCAGAATCCGGCCCGTCTTCTTATCGCAGCACAACCCGTCTGCGCACTTCATCTTCTCGGTTTTGACCCAGATCGTATTGGATGTCACCTTGCCCTGCTCGTCGAACGTGATCTTGTGGATCGTCCCGTCGGCGAAGTTGCCGCAATAGAGATTGCCCTTCGAATCGAAGCAAAGCCCGTCGGCCCCGAATCCGATAGCCGGATTCTGAGACGTAATCTTGGCTATCAAATGCGGGTCTTCCTCGATGGGTGTCTTGATCTCAACGCCTTCCTCGTCGAGCTTGAACCGGAAGATGCCGCTGATCAAAGGCTTCGAGTCCGGCACCAGAACCGTATCGCTAACGTAAAGGCAGTCATCCTTGATAACCACGGCGTTGGCGACGTTCATCCCGGAAAAAGCCGTAACCGCCTCCTGTGGCTGGCCGTCCTTCATCGCAATCCGCATCACGCGGGAACTATGCGGCGTCTGGAAAAACTGGTTATCCGCGTAATAAAGGTCCCCGGAAGGCCCAAGGCAAATGCCCATCGGAGCAGCAATCTTAGTCTTGGGGTGAGGCGGCGGAGTGAAAAAATTCGAGACCTTATTGTCCGCTGAAATCTTCATAATAAATGCGCCGGCATTCGCATCGTTGTAATTCGGAACGGAAAGAACAATGCTGTTGTCGGCTAAAAGAGCCATCCCGTCCGGCGTATTGCAGTAATCCGGCAGCTCAACAAGAAGCTCGGCCTTGCGCAACCCCGTCCTCCCTTTTGCCTCACTTTTCTCCCCTAACTTGTCTTCCTTCTTCGCGCACCCTCCGGCAATAAGCCCCCAAGCCATGAACAACACGATAACCAGATTTGCAGAGCGTTTTACAGACATGATCGTTTCTCCCTAATAATATGTTACAATACTCCTGCTGCTTCTTTGCGTTCGGCGCCCAAAGCGTCGGCTGCGATCATCGCATCGACAACCGCTTCGGATGTCACCTTGAAACAATGACTCTCACACAGCGACCCCTTGCCCGCGCAGACATCGCCGATAATCTTGAGCTGCTCGCGGCTCGGCTCCATCAGGCCGATATCCTCGAACGTCACCGGTAGCCCCACGCCAACCTCGAAATCGACCGCCTCATAGACTTCCTCCATCGACACGGCATTGTCCAAGCAGAGCTGGCTGATTACTCCGAAGGCGACCTCTTCGCCGTGCATCAGGCCGCGGCACTCCGGGAACGACGGCAGGCAATTGGCGATCATGTGCGCCGTCGCCAGCCCCCCGCTCTCAAAGCCCAGGCCCGAATGCAGAATATTCGCCTCAATCACCTTCTCCACCGAGGGCGTCAGCACGCCTGCCTCGACCGCGCGTTTCGCCTCGAAGCCGTGCTCCAACAGAATCCCGTAACCGAGTTCGGCGATTGTCATCGCGGCCAGCGTCGAGACCCCGCCTGCAATATTCCCTGCCCCCGTCTGCAGCGCTACTTTCGCTTCAACCCACGTCGCAAGCGCATCGCCCATCCCCGCCACCAAAGCCCTGGCCGGCGCACGCGAAATCACCAGAGAATCCACCAAAACCAAATCCGGATTGAAGGGCCAGCAGACGAAGCCGATGCAGTTGCCGTCCTCGTCGTACCACACGCTCGCAGCACTGGTCGGCGAGTCGTTGGATGCGATTGTCGGGCACGTCACAATCCGTATCCCCGTCGCAATCCCAGCCGCCTTGGCCGTATCGAGAGTCTTTCCACCGCCGACGCCCACCGCCATATCCGCCCCGGTTTCCCTGATGATTCCAATGACGCGATCAGCCTCTTTATGCGTGCAGTCGCCCCTAAAATCCACATCTACCGGTTCGATCCCTTCTTCCGCAAGGCTCCCCAGCAGAGTCTCGCCCACGATGTCTTTGACCGTCGAATCCCAAAGCACCAGGGGCCTCCTGCCCAGTATCTTGAAGTACTTGCCGGCCTCGGCCAGCGCCCCCCTGCCCTGAACATACTTCCGCGGAGCAATCAGTACATTATGCACGGCCAATCCTTTCACAACCGACCCACATCATTCCATTCAAGCCGCAGCCCTGAAATCACGCTGGACGCTGCGGACTTGCAATCATATCCGCCTGCCGCCAAACCGTCCAATTATAAAATAGAATACCACGAAGCCTTGCAATTTCAATAATTCCTGCTACTCTCTGTACTGTGGGGTTTAGCCGTTTATGCGGCTGCCGAAAGTACGTAGGAAACGGTTTCGAGAATATCTCGGACTCGTGCGGTAAACATCGA
>JAFGTU010000355.1 GCA_016933985.1 Sedimentisphaerales bacterium
AAATACACCGGCTGGGCCTTCGGCTTCGGAATCGAACGCCTCGCCATGAGAAAATACGGCATAACCGACATCCGCCTGTTCTTCGAGAACGACCTGCGCTTCCTCGACCAGTTCTAATGGACATTAGCGATGATTACGAAAGAAGAAATCCTAAGCGCCCTTGCCAAAGACAGGTTCGAACTGGAAAGCCGATACAAGGTTCGCAAACTGGCATTATTCGGCTCCTATGCGAGGGGAGACCAGCGGGCCGACAGTGATGTGGATATACTTGTCGAGGTCGATCCGTCTATAGGTCTGGCTTCGTCACCTTAGCCGAAAGAATCAAGAAATTGCTTGGACTCGGCGTTGACCTGGTCTCGACTCGGGCCGTTACAGCCAAAGCGATGGAATTCATCGAGACGGAGCTGATTTATGTCTAAGAGCTACTTGATAGAGTCGTCGGGTTTTAGGCCGAGTTTTTTGTAGAGTTGGCGTCTGCCGGCCTTGTCGCCTATTATGATAGCCTGGGCGTATTCGGCGACTTCTGCGGCCTTTGCTCGGGGGACCACTATCACGCCATCGCCGTCTGCGACGATGACGTCGCCCGTCTCGACGAGTACTCCGCCGCAGACGATTGGGCGATTTACCGACTCGATTTCGTTCCTGCCGGGGCGGATGCCTCTACCGGGCTTCCTGAAGTACAGGGGGACTTTCTCTGTGGCAATCTCATCGGTGTCGCGGGCGGTGGCATTGGTGACCACGCCGACGCAGCCTGCCAGCTTCCAGCCCATAATGTTGTTCGAGCCGATGGAGCCGACGTCCGAATCGGGGGCGTCGTCCAGTACCAGGGCCGTGCCTTTGCGGATAATTGCGGTAAAAGGCTCGCTCGAAAGCTTGGAGTACCAGTCGCCGACCCACTTGTCGAAGGCCTCCGTTGCCATCGCCGGGGCGGAGGGCTTGTTTGTCGGGACGTATCGGGCCGTTACCGCGACGCCGACGAAGCGGTGCGTATAGTGCTCCGTATCCTTCCATGCGGCGTGAATTTCTGGCGACATAAGGCCGATATTGGTAAGGCCCACCTTATCCATCCCATCCGTGACATCGGCGACTCGCAGACCGTCGAAGAGCTTGAGAATCCGCTCATCTTCTTTAGCACTATAGACCTTAGTCGCAATGAAGCCCTTGCCTGCCCGCAGTTCTTCGGCGGTCGGAGCGGTTTTCTGCTCGGCCGCGGCCGGCCCCGATGGCGACGCTGCGAGGAGCATCAACGCCGCCCCTACGCCGAGATAAGCCAACAGTCGCAGTGTTACAGGCATCTTTCCTTTTTCGGTTTGCATAATGCACCTCCTTGTTGCTGCGGGTAAAACTGCTCATTATCAACCAACATGCCAATACCAGTTCTCAGAGTATCGTCAATATACATCTGCGCCGTCGCACTTCAAGCTCAAAAAGGCTCGATTCCCGTGCCCTGTCATTCCCGCGAAAGCGGGAATCCAGATTCTGCTGAAATGGATTCCGCATCAAGTGCGGAATGACAATTTACAGATGCGATTGTTGCAGGGTAACAGTGACGATAGGCCAATCCTGCGGGAATCACTTGCGGAATTGACAAATTCTGGTAGAGTGAGCCTCGGCGAATTGCATTGTGCCCAAGGACCCGGAATGATGGAAATCACGGACAGCATTCACATCAGCGAAGACCAGATTGTCGTCAAGGCCTCTCGTAGCGGGGGGCCGGGGGGGCAGAATGTCAATAAGGTCAATACGCGGGTGACTCTGTTCTTCGATGTGGCCAATTGCGGCGGTCTATCCGACGTGCAGAAAAGGATGATACTCACTCGGTTGGCGGGCCGCGCGGACAAACAGGGTGTGCTGAGGGTCGTCTGCCGGAAGTTTCGCACGCAAAGGGCCAATCGGCTCGCCGCGATGGAAAAGCTGCGACGGCTGCTCGTAGAATCGCTCAAGAAACCTCGCTTTCGCAAGAAGACGACCATACCGCGTTCGGCCCACGAGAGCCGCCTGGAGAAGAAGAAGCGGCGAGGCGCACTAAAAAAGCTCAGGACCGAAAAGGAATTCGAGCTTTAATCGGGCAGCTCGTACTCGGTCAGCGTCTGCTCGAAGTTGTGAACGAGAGGCCCCGAATGGAGACGAAATGACTGCATCGGCTTTCCGCGCAATGCCCCGATGACTGTCTTCTGGCAACGAAAGATTTTATCATCAAGAGAGAGCCATGCACACTTGAGCGTGCAATTCGCGCCGCGAATGGGGCAGAGAATCGGGTCACCGCCCTCATCCGCCAGGAAGCCGTGCTCGCCTATCTTAATTGCTCTGCACTTCTTAAGCATCTTCTCACCACGCCCCTTCCAAAAAGGCTACAAATACCACGGTAGTATTATACCAGATAAGAGGGCCAAATTGCAAGGACGAATACGTTAGGACCGACTAAACGCAGCCACTATATTCTTACTACTCACAACCGGCGCACGTGAGCAGCATTCAGCGGGATTCTTATTGGACGGCTCAGGCCGGTTATCGGCCTTCGATGAAAAATACTTGGCCCTCTTTCCCTCCCTACGGGAACATCTGATGCGGATTCTAATTCATTGTCGTGCTCTTTGCGTCATCCTGAGTGCAACGAAGGATCTGGATTATGAGGCGAGAGAACATTACATAGTCGATTGGATCTACCACTAATCAGCCGGATTCTTCGCCTGCGGCTCAGAATGACAGTCCAACACTGCCTGAGAACTTTTTATAATCCGCATAATCTCTCTCTTCTCAGCCCTCTCGGCGTTCGCTGTGGTGAAAGAACGCTCCGTGCTAAAGCCTTCGCCGCAGGAAGGCAACGGAGACAATAATGGCCGTGACGATCATAATCACAAGCACCTCTTGCATGCCGATAAACACCGCTGCCGCCATAGTTGCCGCCTTCTTGATTCAGCCGACCGGTTAACGTTTTCAACCTTTGTTCTTGTATGCGAATTTTGACCGCCATCCGCGCAGAAAGCAAGCAAATACTCCCGTATTCTAATATGGAGGGGCGGCGATAATCCCGAATTGAAAATCGCCGGCGACTGTGGTACAAAGTGCTGCAAGGATTGTTGCAAAGTAAGGCAAGGTAGGTTTTTATGGCGGTTCGATTTATTCTTGGCAGAAGCGGGACGGGCAAGACGAGCTACTGCATTAAGGCTATCGTCGATGCCTTGGTCGAGGTCTGCGAGCAGCAGTTGATCCTGCTGGTCCCGGAGCAGGCGACCTACCAGGCCGAGCGCGCTATCCTGAGCGATGAGCGTGTGGTCGGGTACAGCAGGCTGCACGTCCTGTCGTTCGACCGGCTGCAGTTCATGCTCTTAGGCAAGAGCATTGCTCGTCCGGCCATTTCGCGGATCGGCCGCCAGATGATTATCCACAGAATCCTGCGGGAGAATAGGAACGAACTAAGCCTCTTCAATTCCGCTGCGGACCATCCGGGCCTGGCCCGACAGATGGCCGATACCATCGCCGAGCTGCACGAGTACGCCAAGACGCCGGACGATTGCCGCCAACTGTTGGATGAACTGGCGAAGAATGAGCGGGGCAGGCTGACCGCCCTGAAATTCGCCGATATTCACTTGGTGCTCGAGAAGTACCTGAGTTTCATCGAGGGCAAGTTTATAGACCCGGACGTGCAACTGGCCCGCGCCTGCGACGCCGTTGCCGGGGCGGATTTCGTTAAGGGCGCCAGGTTGTGGGTGGACGGCTTCGCAGGTTTTACGCTGGCCGAGCTTGCGATGTTGACAGAACTGCTCAAGGCAGCCGACCAATCGACAATTGCCCTGTGCCTTGACCCCACTGAAATCGACCTTGCCAATCCGCAAACCGACAGCATCGATACTGCGGCCCTTTTCTACCCGACGCTGCGTACCTACGCCGACCTTGTCGAAAGGATCATACAGGGCAAACTCAAACTGGCCGAGCCGGTCATTCTCGAAGAGCCGGTCCGGTTCTCCGCCTGCCAGCAGCTTGCCCATATCGAGCGCACGGCGTCGCAGGGTGAGCCGTCCAAAATCGCCGCCGGCGAGAGTATTCGCCTTATTTCCGCGCCCAACGAGCGGGCCGAGGTCCGATTCGTCGCGCAGCAGATATTGGAGCTGGTCAAGAACCGGGGGCTTCGATACCGTGACATCGCCGTGATTGCCTCGGATATCGAGGCGTACCAGCATTACGTCGAGGCATACTTTGCCGATTACGGCGTGCCGTTCTTCATCGACAGGCGAAGGCCGTTGAGCCGCCACCCGGCCGTCGGGCTTATCTGCTCGGCCCTGCGGATCGCCACAGCCGGCTTTTCCAGCAGCGACATCTTCGCGTACCTAAAGACCGACCTTGTCGGTATAGACCGCTTCAAGGTGGACCTGTTGGAGAATTTCTGCCTGGCCTTCGGCATAACCGCCTCGGACTGGCTAAGCGACAAGCAGTGGCAATTTGCAGGGGCCGACGAAGAAGAATTCGACGAGAAGCATGTAAACGAAGTGCGGCACAGCGTCGCCGGGCCGTTGCGCGGCCTGAAAGATAAGCTGTGCCCGGCGGACAATCAGGATAAGAAGATCAGCACCCGCCAGTTCAGCGGGGCGGTTTTTGATCTTCTCGATGCCCTCGATGTCGCCGGGACGATTGCCCGTTGGATTGAGCAGGCTCGTGAGAAGGACGACAACGCCGCAGTCGAGGAGCATCGGCAGTTCTACGACAAGCTCGTCGGTGTATTCGACGAGCTGACCGAGGTCTTTGGCGAGACGGCAATGCCGGCCGAGGACTTCATGGCGATCATCAATTCGGCCTTCTCGCAGTTGACACTCGCCTTCATCCCGCCCAAGCTCGACCAGGTGCTCGTCGGCTCGATTGAGCGAAGCCGACACCCGGATTTGAAGGCCGTCTTTCTGATAGGCGTCACGCAGAGGCAATTCCCCATCCCTCTTGCCTCGAGCGGCATCCTTACCGATGACGACCGCAATCTGGCCGAGCGGGCGGATTTTGCGCTAGCCGGCGGAACAGAGCGGAACCTTGCCGAACGGCGCTATCTGGCCTACATCGCCTTTACGCGGGCGTCGGAGTATCTTTGCGTGACGTACCCGGCGGTCGATGAGAAGGGTTCGGGCGTGCCCCGCTCGCAACTCGTCGCCGAGCTTGAGCAGCGATTCGACGACCTTGCCGAGAATTCAATCGCAGGCCGGCAATCCGGCATCGACAATGTGCACAACCGAGCCGAACTTATCGACCTTCTCTGCACCCAATTGGGAAGAGATGCGCTCGAATCCGGGCAAAGCGATAAGGCCGACCTCGGCGAATTGCTCGACCAGATGCGCCGGGACGATGAGTTTGCCGAGGCAGGTGCAGTCGTTGATTCTGCAATTGGCTACGATAATCGCGCCCGGCTTGACGATGGAATCATCGCTGAATTCTTCGGCAAAGCGATTCACAGCTCAGCGACGAGACTGAGCAGCTTTGCATCCTGCCCCTATCAGCATTTCGCGCGATACATGCTCGCCCTAAAGGAGCGAAAGGAGTTCAAATTTGAGCCGCTGGACCTGGGCAATTTCTACCACACGGCCCTGGACGCCCTGCTCAAGGAGATCAAGGCCCGCGGCCTGGACTTCGCACGAATTCACGACGAAAAACTGAGAGAAATCCTCCAGGAGCGGATCGCCTCGCTCGCCGCGGGAAATTCCTTCCTGGCGAACTTCGCACGTCACGGCCCGCACAACGCCTTCATCCTTCACAACGCCGGCGAGGTCCTCGAAGACGGCGTCCTCGCAATCGCGCAGATGGTCCGCGCCGGCAGTTTCGAGCCGACGCTTTCGGAGGTCTCGTTCGGCCCGTTCCAAGAAGGTCCCGACGCACTCGGCAAATGCGAGCTTGCCCTGCCCGACGGCAGAATACTGTCCCTAAGCGGCAAGATTGACCGTCTCGATATCGCAAGACTCGATGACGAAGAGACTGCAATTGTCTTCGACTACAAACGCCGAGCCAAGTCGTTCAACTGGACGAGATTCCACCACGGTATTGATATGCAATTAGCCATCTACATGCTCGCAGTGCGCGACGCATCGGGAGATAGAACGACGCGAAAGGTAGTCGGCGCATTCTATATGCCGGTCGAAGTCGGCGCCAAATCGGCGACTATCGAAAAGTTGCCCGATGCACTGGAAAAGTTCCATCACAAGGCAAACGGCATATTCAACGGCCAATTCGCACCAAATCTCGACGCCAACGCATCCAAGGACAGCCGCTTCTACAATTTCTATGTCACCAAAGACGGCGAGCCTTACGGCAGCTATGACAAGCGCGGTGCACTGAAGCCGGATGATTTTGACAAGGTCCTCGAATCCGCCAAGGCCAGGATTGTCCGGATGGCTGTGGAGATTCTCTCCGGCAGGATCGAGGTGAGCCCATACAGGATCGGCACCGAATCGCCGTGCGGCTTTTGCAAGTACAAGCCCGTCTGCCGATTCGACTGGCAGATAAACGACTACACCCCCCTGCCGTCGCTCGGCAAAACCGAAATGCTCGAAAGGATGGGCCGGGCTGATGGCTAAGGGAAAAATCAATTGGACCGACCAGCAGAGACAAGCGATCGCTGCGCGCGGCAGCGATGTGCTCGTCACGGCCTCGGCGGGAACGGGCAAGACGCAGGTCCTTTCGGGACGATGTGTCGATCTCCTTGCCGACGAATCGGGCTGCCGGGATGTCCGTAATA
>JAFGTU010000356.1 GCA_016933985.1 Sedimentisphaerales bacterium
CTCCGTGAAGCCCATACCCGTAGAAGATGCTCAGACTCAACGTCCGGCCGCTCCAACCGCCCCCGCCCAGGCCGACGGTTTGCCCGACATCCTGCCGGCCTTCTCCGGCCCGGACGACCTAAGAACGGCAATCATCTACTACGAAATCCTCGGAAAACCTCTTTCACTACGCGGGACATCCGACCATCTTATCGGACTATAAAGCTGGCGTTCCTAATACCTGTTGTTGGATGGATTTCGTCAATCGAGGATATCTAAAGAATCAAAGGAGACCTATCATGGAATTATGCATAATTAAGTATCACCTTCAGGAATTACAGACCCTATTGGCGGACGCTGACCCTAACGACCATACCTATTTTACACTACGCAACGCAATAGACGAACTACTGCGGAAACCGTTCATGGAAGCCACCGAAGTAAAGATACCGTGAATTCAAAAAAAACTCTACAAATCAAAACAATCGAACGAAAGGGACTCAAAAGGAGATGAGTAATATTAAATACACCTTCATCCAACACGGCGTCTAGGGCGAACATGAATATGAGTCCATCAATGAGGCACTTGAACCCGCAGTGTTCGATTTCGACAATGGAACTTCTGCTCCGGTAGCAATTGAGCAAGACGCTGTAGTGGTATATGACAAAGGCCAAATTGTATGAGTATTGGACAAAGAAGCGACGCCCAGGGGCTTTACAATAACGCCAATCCACCTAAGCTGACGAATAAGCAGGATTCCGGATAAGAAACACAAACAGGAGGTGATCCTCTGCATGTTTGGTGACAAGTTGAACGCGCGGTATCGGTTCTGCTAATACCAGTGATCTTTTTCAATGCATTCCAGCCCTTGCTTATTCAACGTCCCATAAGATATGTTATGTTTCATTGAACCGTTTTCGGTTGTAGGGGGCCCAGGTTTGTTGTTTTGACACCGCGGTGTTTATAGAGCCGGTTCCGGAGGTGGCCCTGAATTCGGGGAGTGATTTGCCATTTCGACGAGCGTATCCCAAGTTGCTCCGGCCCTGTCGAGTATGCCGAGGTTCTGCAGAACAATGGAGATGTTCTCCGCTGCGGCCGGGCGTGTGTATGTGGCCTCCATTATTCGCTCGAGGTTCATCAGGCTCGATGCGAATTTGACTCGGTTGCAGTAAAGCAATGCCGTCTTGTAGTGGAGATTGAGTGTGTCGGGGTCGAGGGGTTCGGGGGCGGCGAGGTGTCCGAGGGCCTGCTGGGCCTTGTTGGTCTCGAAAAGGCATACGGCCAGCTTCGTGCGGGCCCTGCCGTAAAGGGGATTGATTTCAAGAGCGGCCTCGAGAGACTTGACGGCCTGGTCGAATCGACCCAGGCTCATTAGCAGGACCGCCAGGCGGTAATGCGAGTCGGGATTCTGCGGGTGGTGGGATATTCGCAGGTTGTGGGCGGTGATTACGCGGTCCATCAGGTCCTCTCGCTCATCAAGGGCTTCGTATGGATTCTCGCCTTGACGCGCGGCCTTGAAGTGGATATTGGCCAGTTCGGCGAAGAGCAGAGAGCTGTTCGGCTGAATCGCGCCGGCCAAGGACAGCGTTTGGAGCGCGTCGGTGTTGTCGCCCGCCAGTTTGTATGCGGTGGCAAGGCCGATATAGGCCTCGACAATGCCGTCGTTAATCTCGATGGCCTTATTGAACTGCTCAGCGGCTGCCTGGTCGTTGCCGAGCTGAAGCAGGAGTGTTCCGAGCTTTATGGTTGCTTCGAGAAAATCAGGGCAGAGACGCAGGGCCTCCTCGTATTGTGAGACGGCCTCAGTGGTCGCTCCAAGCATTGCCAGCAGGTCGGCCCGCCTGGCGAGCAAATCGGCCCTGTGCGGCTGGGTCTCGACGATACCCTCGATGAGTTCGAGCGCCTCCTGCATTTGGCCTTCGCTAATCAGCATGTCCACTTCCGGCTGATCGCTGGTTTCAAAGTTGTCCGGGTGAATAAGGATGGCTGTATTGAATACTTCGGCGGCGTCGGCGTATCTGGCGGAGGCTATGTACAGTTGTCCGAGCGTGACAAGGGCTGTTATGTCGTCGGGATATTCGGCCTTCAGCACCTCGTACTGCTCTATTGCCTTTTCCACACGTCGGTCTTTGAAGTATATTGCGCCCAGGCGCTGAGCTGGCAACTGGAGGTAGTTTTTGAATTTCAGACAGTCCTGGTAGAACTCGACAGCCTGCGACTGCTTGCCGATACGCTCGTAGCAATGCCCAAGGGCGTACAGGGCCATTGTGTTATTTGGCTGACGCATATAGACGGAGTTAAGCTCTTCGATTGCCTCTTCAAGCCGGTTGTTTCGCAGGCATATCGCGGCGGCGGCCATTCGTCCGAATATGCAGGATGGATTCTCGAAGAGATAGAGCCTGAGCTGCTCGGTGGCCGTATCGAGCTTGAGCTGGGCCATCAGCTCGACAATCCTGCTGAGGTGGTCGCGTTTGGGGGATTCGTCGAGGTCTTTCGGCAGCCTGACGGTGTTCAGCCAGTGCCAGATCAGATCGGCGACATCGACTGCAATCGCTCTGCCGAGGATTTCCAATAAGCTGCTCATACACCCTCGCACACAAGGTATTTGTTCTATCCCAGTCACCCGGTCGGCCCGGCCGGACTGCTGCTAAAAAATGCCGTGCGGCCCTGCGCCGACTGCTGCTCAGGGTATCGACAGATTGGGCGGGCATGTTGATTGCACCCAGCGCGATTAGAGAGGCCAAACCGCGATTTTGGCCGGCGTACGGGCCGGTTGTGTGTGCTGTAGGGATTGTTGGGGTTTTAGAGGATGGTTATCGGTTACTAATCCGCGTCCGACTTTGCCGTTTGTGCCTGTTTTTCTATTTCATTGAGGTACGCAAGCGTCCGTTCGAGCTTGTCCGTGAGGTGTTTCAATTTGAGCATGGTCTTTACGCGGGTGAGCAGTTCGAGCTTGTTGACGGGTTTGCTCAGGAAATCGTCTGTCCCCGAATCGATTCCTCGCTCGATGTCGCCGAATTCACTCAATGCCGTTACCATTATTACCGGGATGTCGGAGTTTTTCGGATCGTTTTTAAGCCTTCTGCACACCTCGAATCCGCTCATTTTAGGCATCATAATATCGAGCAATATCAAATCGGGCGGGTCGTTCGCGACAACGTCAAGCGCCTCCAATCCATCTCTCGCAGGGACTGTTCGGCAGTCTATGTCTTCGAGGTAGGCCTGGAGCAGCTCGAGGTTTTGTTGATTGTCGTCAACGACGAGTATCATGGGAGTCTTCCCGGGATCTTCCTGCAGTCTTGCTTTGGTCATAGCGATCTACTCCAGTTCTCTCAGGGCGCACAAGATGGCGCTGCAGAAGGCCGGCAGGTCATCGGGCTTGCGCGAGGTGATCAAATTGCCGTCAACGACGCATTCCGCGTCGACGTATTCGGCCCCGGCGTTTATGATGTCATCCTTTATAGCCATAAAACAGGTTGCCTTCTTACCCTTGTAAGCCGTGGTGCTGCACAGAAGCCACCCGCCGTGGCAGATGGCGGCTATTACTTTGCCGGCGTTCACCATGTCGTTCGCGAATCCAATGACATCTTCGCTTCTTCGCATAAAATCGGGTGCAAAGCCCCCCGGCACGACCATACAGTCATACTCAGCGGCATCGACCCGCCCTGCCGCCCTATCGGATATGCAGGGATAGCCTTCTCTGGAATGATATTGCTTATCCGCCTCCGCGGCAACCAAATTAACGTCGAATCCGGCCTCTTTAAGGCGATAGTACGGATACCAGACCTCGATAACTTGGTACATTTCGTCCACCATAACCGCGACTTTTCTGATTGACATTACTGCTGCTCCTACGGTCTTTTCGTTGTTGTGGGAAGCCTCTGCTATTTGCCCGCTATGGAATAAGGCATGGTATGAGCGACGCCGCTCTTTATGCGGACCGGCGGTTCGAGTTTTTGGGGCGAAATCCGGCGATAACCGCCCTGCTTCATACATTCGCAGGCGCTCGATTCGATACCCGCCTTTGGGTCCTTCTCAACCTTGTCGAACTTCTCCGGCACGGGGTTCTGCCGCCTGTCCAGGAAGGCCTCGAAATAGCAGTCTGAAAGTTCTTCTTCGGCCTGTTCCAGGGTCTTATCGGGATGATACCACACGGCGTATTTGGGCGCGCCGCAGCCGGCTGCGAACAGGATCACGACAGTGAGAGAAAATGCAACTCCGGTCAATTCATTTTTGGCAACTGTTGTATGTGACATTTTATTGTCCTGGTTTTCATTTTGGGCTCAATTATCAGTTTTTGGCAGGCTGAGCTATCTGCCTGCTAAGAAATAGGGCATCCTATGAACAAAGCCGGTTTCCCCTCTTACGGCCGGGCCTAACTCGTCAAGCCGTACCCGGCCATAGCCGGACTGTTTCATGCACTGGCGCACACTCATTTCAACGTACACAAGAGGGTCCGTTCTATCGTCTCCGAACCCGGACGAAAACGCGCCCCCCTGCTCGGTCAGAAAAGCCTCATAATAGCATCGCTCGATATCTTCCTTTGCCTGGTCCAGAGTTCTTTCCGGATTGTACCAAACGCGGTGGCTCGCGGAAAGCCCGCACCAGGCACCCGGCAACAGCATCAAAATCGCAAATCCGCGCATCATAGGGGCCGCTCCTCGTCGGCAACGAATCGGCGGAATTTCTTGATTCTGTGAAACGTCATATAGTTGGCGTCGTGCGCCCTGTGTGCGCCGCCGAGGCCGTCGTCATAAGCGGTTCGCGAGACCGCTATTATGTCGTTGCCTTCGAAGAGCCAATCGATATACTGGAAGGCGTGGTTCTTACTGTCGGGGTGGTGAAGAATGACCGACTCGACATTCCAGTTTTTCAGGTCGGGTGATGTCACGAGGGTGAGGTTGTTTCGATATGCGGCGGGATTCTTCTGCTTGTTGACGAGGGACCAATACAGATTGCTGGTCGGATCGTAGCGGATTGTGAACTTGTTTGTGCCGCCGTAGAAGTGAATGAAGTCTCTATCCGGGTCGAACGAGACGGTCTTTCCATCGTCGGATATGTGGACGATGGCGGCGGTTTCAACGTCGTCACGCTGGACTCGAAGGATGTTCACGAGATTGTTTTCGGGTGTTGCCACGATATTTCCTTCGAGCCATGCTTGTCCGGGCCGGCTCTGGTCGAAGCGCAAGCGGTTTGTCGAGGTCCAGGATTCGGCCTTGAGCAGGTCGGCATCGACGGGGGCCGACATTACAAAGCTGCGGAAGTTCACACCCCAGTCTTTTGGCGGGTTTCTATCCTCCATCGCCCGCCAGATTCTTCCTTTGTGGACTACTACCGGCACCGGGGCACAATGATATTGGCCTTCTGAAATCAGCAGGCCGGAATCTCCGTCATCGGGGGTGGTCCAGGTTTCGCCGTTGTCTGTAGAACGGCGGATTACGACTTTTCCATACTCGCCGCTCGTCCCCATAATGTAGAGTGCGCCTTTGTGGGTGAAGAGGGTTGACCACCATTGGCCCGCCAGCTCGGTCAGCTTCCTCCAGGTCTCTCCACGGTCGTCGGAGCGGAAGACGGCGGACCGGTTGTTCTTGGTGCCGGGACCGAAGAAATCGTGCGAGGCGATGTAGCTGCCGTTGGGAACGACTGCAATGCTTGGCGAGCCTATGTATCGACGCGATTCCGCGGGGCTTTGGTCGATTATTACCCCGGGGACCTGCAAATCGGCTTTATACGAGGCTTTCGAGTTCTGCATCAGCCAGGCGAGGTTGAAGGCGTAATATTGCTTGCTGGTTATCAACTGTATTACGTTGTCAGGCGTCTGCGTGACGGCGAGGTAGCCTTTAGGCTCGGCGTGGGTATCGTCCATCGTAAATCTGCCAGTATTTCCGCCGCCGTCCATTTCTCTTGGCGGGTCGCCGGCGGTAATGAGCCGTTTGACGGGCCAGGTCCGGCCGTCGTCATAGGAAAGGGCCGCGTACATTCCATGGATGCGTCCCTCTTCCCCGCCTGAATCGGTTATAGCCATGCCTTTTTTAGGGTCGGCAAATGTGACTACGAGAATCGGACCCTCGTGGAGGCGTCGGAGTATCAGCCTCTGGCCCCCACCTATCGGTTGAAACGGACTTGCTGAATACGTCCAGGATTTGCCCATATCGTCGGATATGCTCATCGGCATTTGGCCGTCTATATTATTGCTGCGGCCAAGGGCCATCAGGTTGCCGTTTCTAAGCTGGACTACTCCTGCGTGAATTCCCGCAATCCAGCCCCCCTTCTCGCCTGCCTTGAAGGTTGGGTTTGGTTGACCGATGCCTGGGTCGCGCCACGTCCCGCCGTTGTCTCGGCTGATATGGATAGCCGTGCCGCCGTTACCGCCGGCGGCCGCGTCGCAAGGCAGAATGATAAAGCCTTCGTAGGACTGAAATACCGATTGCACGGGCTGGTGGCGGTAGCCGTGTTCCGGGGCTATTATCCTCGCCGCCGACCACGTTGCCCCGCTGTCGGTGGATGTTCGCATTATCAAAGTCATCCTGCCCCACGTTGCCCCGACTGATAGGCCGTTAATGTGGTATATCTTCTTTTCGCCGTCATACCAGAATGCCGGGGCGTGGTCGTTGCGGTCGGGGGCGTCCCAGAACGGCGATGCCGGCTCCCATTCATCTGAGCCGTATCGCAGGCGGCTTGCGACGATGGCCAGCTCTCTGCCCGGTTCGGACCGGCAGGAGTACCATATAGCCAGCAGGTCGCCGTTGGGGCAGCTTGTCAGTGCGGGGTCGTGGTTGTGCTTTGAGTACATCGGGCCGTCCGAGCCGGGCGGGACCTTGACGTATTGGATCGGCCCCTTGAAATATGGTTTTTCAGGATCGGGACCTTTGGCAAGGTCTTTGGGGATGTCCTGATTGACGTTTTGACGGTTAAGCGGGATAGGTGCAGGCCCAAGCGGCTTAGTCGTAGGCAGCTCGGCCTGGACGACGCGGAATCCGATGAGCCAGGACTTATCTTCAGGAAGCGTCCCGGAGCGGTTGGCAGAGCGGAGGTATTCGACTTTGGTACTGTGGGCCCCGCCGCGCGTAACCTTGAAATCGCCGGTTGACCGCCCTGCCGGGTCGGTCTGGTCGCCTTCTTCGTATGGGCCGTACCAGTCGTAGCACCATTCCTCGACGTTCCCATGCATATCGTAAAGCCCCCACGGATTCGCCGGCGTCGCGCCAACCTTGAGCGAGACGGGCGTGGGGTCCCAAGTCTGCTCTTGGTTCTTATGGAAGCTCTTGGGCAAGTCGCTTCCCGTGCTGTATGCCGTGGTGGCGCCGGCCCGACAGGCGTATTCCCATTCCGCCTCGGTGGGCAGACGATAGGTCTTGCCCTCCTTCTCTGAGAGCCATTTGCAGAAATTGACGGCATCGTACCAACTCACAAAGACTACGGCCTCATCATCGTCCTTTGAGAAGTTAAACCTGCCGCGAAGCTTCTTATGGTCTGGATCGAACTGCTCGTATTGGGCGTTAGTGACTTCTGTTAGGGAGATTGCGAAGGGCTTGACAGTGACTTTGTGGACCGGTCGCTCGTCCCAGTCGCCGCCCTCGGCCTGGCCCATAAGGAAGTCACCCGGCTCGACGGCAACCAGATTCATTCCTACTGAATTGGTAAATGATTCTTTGCCTCTTGCCCCTGCTGTTGAACAACCGAGCCCCCCTGCCACTGCAATTGCCAGTGTTATCAAGCGTATCTTCTTCATATCGCTGAGAGCCTATAAAGTGACTTCTTTGTTCCGGTTTTCGATGAACTGCCTTACTTCAGGGCGGATGTATATGGTTTCGATGTCGGCGACTTTGGGCAATGCCTCAGCGCAAAGCGTTGCCACGTCGGAGGATGGAGCCTGTGTATCGACGAAAAAAGTCCGCCTGCCCTTGACCGTGCAGAGCCCCCCGCCGCTGCCCCCAAGGGGCTCGTTGCGTATTGCCACCCCGTTAGCATCCAGCATCGCCAGCAGCTCTTCGAGAATCCGTTGTTCGTTCATCTTATCGTACCGCGTATAACGTATTACGTCTGCCCTCTTGGAGAGTTGACATTGCTCAAGAAAAAACGTATTGAACGTCGATATAATGTATAAGACTACGCACACAATACCATATATTTGGGCTAATTCTATAGTGGGAGCCGGCAGTTGGCAAGTATTACAGGAAAACGGCTTAGTTTACACACGGATTTGCAGCGGCGGCGGGCGGAGAATGCCGCCTTGAAATCGCAGGTCGAGCAACTTGAGCGCCTTGCGAATATGGGCGCTGCAAGCTATATGATAGCGCACGAGATCAATAATCTCCTGGGCCCGATTGGGACCTACGCCGATCTGGCGCTGAACAACCCGGATGATGTTGAATTGGGTAAGAAGGCCCTTGGCAAGGCCGTGCGTAACTGCGAGCGGGCGTCGAAGATTATGGTGAGTATGCTGGCGCTGGCCAACGGGCGGACACAGGAGAAGGAGAATTGCAGACCGGCGGATCTGGTGGATGAGGTTTTTGCGTGCCTGGTTCGCGATTTCAGCAAGGACGGAATAAAAGTCGATATACAGATTGCGGCGGATTTGGAGGTCTGGGCGGTTCCGGCCCAGATTCAGCAAGTCTTGATGAACCTGATTCTTAACGCTCGCGAGGCAATGCTAAAAGGCGGCGGAATTCTGCGTATCAAGGCCGAGCAAAGGGCCGATGAGGTGGAGATAACGGTAAGCGACACCGGAACTGGAATCGAGCCGGCGGACCTCGAAGAAGTATTCGAGCCTTTCTTCACAACGAAGAAGAAAGGCAAGTCGCCCTCTGGACGCCTGGGCTGCGGCTTGGGGCTGGCGTTCTGC
>JAFGTU010000047.1 GCA_016933985.1 Sedimentisphaerales bacterium
CGACCTTGTCCTTCGGCGTGCCGTACAAATGCCCGAACACCTCTGCGTGCTCCAGCAGCAGGCCCTCGTCGATCCGACGACGAAACTCCTTTTCGGGAATGAACCAGTAGTCTTTGCCGTCAATTTCGCCCCGGCTCTTCCGCCGCGTAGTCACCGATACGCTCAGAGAAGCATTATCCAGGCGCTCAACAATTCCTCTGCAGATAGTGCTCTTGCCCACGCCCGACGGGCCGCTGACTACAACCAATTTGCCTTTTCTATCGTCTCTAAGGGTCATTTAAGCCGCCTCGCAGCGCACAAGCGATCAGCCGCGCGCCTCTGTCTCACTCGACATTCTGAACCTGCTCCTTGATCCGGTCCACCCGGCACTTCATATCGACTACGCAGCGGGTAATCTCGGTATCCGACGACTTGCTGGCAATCGTGTTCGCCTCCCTGAGCATCTCCTGGCTGATAAAGTCGAGGAGCCGACCTGCCTGCCCGTTTGCCTCGCAAGCCTGAGCAAACTGCTGCAAGTGCGATTCCAGTCGCGCCAGCTCCTCGGATATGTCGGATCGGTCGGCATAGACCGCAACCTCCCTGGCGAGCACATCCTCATCCAGCTTCAGCTCCGCGTGCGCGAGCAAATCGTCCACCCGCCTTCTCAGCTTCTTTGCATACTCCTGGACAACCGTTCCGGAAAGCCCCCGTATGTGCTCAATACCCTGTTCTATATGTCTGCAATGCTCCTTCAAATCGGCTTCGAGCGCAGCTCCTTCAGCGGCCCTCATCGCTTTGAGATTTTCTATCGCCTCCCTGCTGATCTGGAGGATCTTCGCCCTCATTCGCTCGGCGGTCTGCTCATCGGGCTCGGCCGCACGAATAACGCCGGGAAGGTTCAGCAGGTTTGCCATATCGACCGCCCCGGCCAGCTTGCCCGACAGCTTTATAGACTCAAGCTTGCGGATAATGTTCTGAAGAACCGATTCATCAATATCAAACAAAGAACCGCCGGACGTGTCCTTAAGCCGAATTGTGAAGTTCACCATCCCGCGCGCCAGTTCGCAACGCAACAACCGCTCAACCTCTTCATCGAGAAACGCCGCCACATCCGGCAGTTTTACGACAACCTTGAGGTAGCGATTGTTTACGGCCTTGACCGTCACAGCGTATGTAATGCCGTCAATTTCACCCTGCGCCTCGCCATATCCGGTCATGCTGTTTATCATAGCCCTGCACTTTCAAGCCAAATAAGGCCGCCCGATCCGATCGTTAGCCTGTAAGGCCGAATCCGTTCTCCTGCTTAACTGCCCGATTCACCCGAGGGCAAGTTCGTATCGCCCACTGTGGCTGTGCCGACTTCGGCGTCCCCGGCCGGCTGGCCCTGCTGGGTGGCTGCGCCGCCGAAGTTACTGACGCCCGGCCTGTAAAACTTGCCCATGATAACCGCAAGGAGCAAAAAAAGCCCGACCAGAATTATCGTGACCCACGTCAGAAAGTCCCCGGTCTTGGAGCCAAGAACAGAACTGGCGCCGCCCCCCCCGAATGCCGCGCTGAGGCCCCCGCCCCGGCCCTTTTGAATCAGAATGATGAATATCAGCACAAGACTGCATAGGCCAAACAATACGGCCACGACGCTCATTATTAAACCGACTGCCAAAAATGGATAAGCAACCATATTTGTTCCCCGTAAATTACATCTGCTCTTGACGGGCGTACGATTCGCCAGTAACTATACCGCCGCCTGAATTATTCCAAGAAAATCTTCCACCTTCAAACTTGCCCCTCCGACGAGCACACCGTCGATATCACGCTGGGACATCAATTCGGCGGCATTGTCCGGCTTGACCGAGCCCCCATAGAGAATTCGAGTCGCCTCAGCAGTTTCGTTGTCATAGAGATCGCCGAGGAGTTTTCGTATTAAAGCGTGCACTTCCTGCGCCTGGGCGGGCGTCGCCGTAAGGCCGGTCCCGATTGCCCACACAGGCTCATAAGCGACAGTTACAGCCGAAACCTTCGCGCCACTGAGACCGGCCAAACCCTTTGTCACGTGGCGGGTGACTACTTCCTCTGTTCGACCGCTTTCTCGCTGCGACTGCAGCTCTCCCACACACAATATCGGCAGAAGGCCCCCGGCAATTGCGGCGGTAACCTTCTTGTTCACCAATTCATCCGTCTCGCCTAATACATGGCGACGCTCCGAATGTCCGCAAAGAGCGTACGTGCAGCCGATCTCCTTGAGCATCGCTGCGCTTACCTCGCCGGTGAAAGCGCCCTTCTTTTCAAAATAGACATCCTGTGCCCCGACCGCTACGCTCGATGAGCTGACCGCGCGGGCCACACTCTGAAGATATACGAACGGCGGGCAAACAGCCACATCCACGTTTCGCCCCGCCGACTCGACCGAGCCCTCGGCGACACCCCTGGCAAGCGTCACGCTGCTCTGGCTGTCCGTGTTCATTTTCCAGTTGCCGGCTACAAACGGCTTTCTCATAACGGTCTCCTGATTATTCTTTCTTATCCATAAACCAAAATCTACGAACCGGCCGATCACATCCCTCCACGCAACCGGCTCGCCTAAAGAAGCTCCGTCGCCCTCGGGAAACTGCCCAATATGGATAACTGCAGACAATGCTTGCGGGCATTTTCCAGCGCAGCCTGCACATGCTTGTCAGTCCGATGACCAAAAAAGTCCATAAAGAAATAGTACTCCCACTCCCTCTTCCTGCTGGGCCTCGATTCTATATTCGTCAGGTTAATGCCGTGCTGCTTGAAGACATCCAGCACGTCCGAGAGGGCCCCCGCCTTGTGCGCGGTGCTGAACAGTATCGTTGTCTTGTCGTCGCCGGTGGTCTTGGCGTCCTCTCGCCCGATTATGAGGAAGCGAGTTATGTTGTTGGCTATGTCCTCGATATTCTCGCACACTACAGTCAGGCCGTACAGCTCCGCGGCAATCTTCGAGCCGATAGCCGCGGCTTTGGGCTCCTCGGCCGCCATTTGAGCCGCACGCGCCGTCGAGGCAACGGCAATAGTCTGGGCGTCCTTGAATGTCGCGCTGAGCCAGCCTCGGCACTGAGCAAATACCTCCGGCTTGGAGTAAATCTTCTCGATCTCCTCCAGCGGACACTTGGCCAATAGATTATGGTGTATCGCCATCTGAATCTCGGCGCAAATTTTAACGTCCGAATCAATCAGGGCATCCAGAGTTTCTATCACTCCGCCGCCCATAGTGTTCTCAACCGGCGCGAGCCCCAGATTGCAGTGACCTTTGCTAACCTCTTCGAAGATGCTGGTGATATCGGTCAGGGACTCGTACTCGACGCTCTGTCCGAACTTCAGCATCGCCGCGGTGTGACTGAAGCTGCCCTGCGGACCAAGATACCCTATTCGCAAAGGCCGCTCCAAGACGAACGAGCCGCTCATCAGCTCCCGCCAGATTGCCACGAGGCACTTGTCCGGCAGAGGGCCTTTATTGGCCCGCGCGATCCGCTCGAATACCTGCTTCTCGCGGTCCGGCGCATAAACGGGCCTGGCCGTCTTGTCTTTGAGTTTGCCTATCTCGACCACCACCCTGGCGCGCTCGTTGAGCAGCTCAACAAGCCGGCAGTCGAGATCATCTATCTTCTTCCTTAAATCGTCCAGAGACATAGAATAATCAGCCAAATAACCAGCATCAGCCTGCCGGGTCCAAAACCCACAGACTCCTAAGACAATAGTCTCGTCGTCACAATTCTCACAGCATAGGGCATTATCTCAAACCCTTTTGCCTGCGATAATCTGTACCCGATTTCTGTAGAAACCACTACTTGTAACAGAATTTTGCCCTTGCGTCAATGATTTTGGCCAATTAGAAGTGTTTTGAATGTACGATTTCGCCAAAAAAATGAAAAAAAATGCAAACTACGTGATTTTCCCAGTCAAATGGGGCTATTTCGGCATCGCAGGCAGGGAAAAATGCCTCCTGCGGACCTGCCTGCCCGGTCCGCGATACCAGGAAATCAAGGCCTGCCTCCTCAAGAACATGCCTCTTGCCCAGTTTAACCGCTTCTACGTTGAACAGCTACAGGAGCAGATAGTCGCTTATTTTGACGGCGCCGCGGTGGATTTCACCCCGGACATCCCCGTCGATTTGAGCGAATTGCGTCATTTCCAAACCGCCGTCCTTACAGCCTGTCGTCAAATAAAGCTCGGGCGGACAATTACTTACGCCCAATTAGCAAAAGAGGTCGGCAAACCCAACGCCGCAAGAGCCG
>JAFGTU010000048.1 GCA_016933985.1 Sedimentisphaerales bacterium
CCATTGGGATCGACGATGTCGATTTCACTGTAGAAGGTATTGCCGAAGGGGTCGGCCTGCTCGGTGCGCGAAATGTCAAAGAGGAAGTATCGGAACCTGCCGATCTCGCCCGTAGAATCGGAAATGCTTACGGCGTATTGGCCGCCGGCTGTGGGGTCGTTCGCCCTTGTATCGACGGCTGCAAGGAGTGTCCAGCCGCACTGGAGAGGGTCCGTTGGCTTTTTGGGCTGAGACTGAAAGCCTTCAGCCTTGCCGTCGCTGACAAAAAGCTGATAGACCTGGGGTCCGCGCGTGCTTGGATGCCACGAATAAGTATTGATTTGCTTGACGGCAGCAGCGGCGCCGAGATCGACGAGGATTCTTCCGCCGTCCGTATTCTGGGCGAAGAAGAAGTTGCGGGCGGGCTGATCCTCATCGGTTGGGACAATCCCATCGGCGAACTTATCGACATCGCCGCCGTTCGTATCTCTCCTGCCGTCAACGACGATAAATGCGGCCTTGGCGCCGAGGTCGCTCTTTGACGGCGCCGGGACATTCTTGAAAACGAATTCCCAGCTTGCGGCCTCATTCGCGTTACGGTCAAAGACTACGGTAGTCTTCGCCGTCACAGCAGAGACGACGATCAGGATGCTCAAAGCCGAGACGGTCGAAACAGGCAGAGGTTTCAATTTTGCTTTCATAACTCATGCTCCTTAACAACAAAACAAAGTTTCGTATTCTACCATAACAGGCTTGCATATTTCAACTGTTCCTGCAGTCAATGAAATCAGCGGGCATTTTTTGTCTGAAGGCCAAGGATTTTGCAGTCTTTGTGGCGGTGATTTTTTTTAATGGGTATCCGCAATGGCCTGGTCGCAATGGCGTTTGCCGGTCTGGCCGGCGTGGGATTTATTTTAGGATTTTGAGTGTTCCGGTGTTGCCGTCGATTTGGATTGTCTGGCCGGTTTTGATGATTCTCGTTACCGGTCCGACGTTTGTTACGGCGGGTATTCCCAACTCTCGTGCGACGATTGCGCCGTGCGAGAGGAGGCTTCCTCGTTCTGTTACTACAGCGGCTGCGGGGATGAAGTAGGGTGTCCAGCCTGGGTCTGTGAATGGGGCGACGAGGATTTCGCCGGCGAGTAAGTGCTGGTCGGTGTCGGCCTTTAGGATGACTCTTGCTTTGCCTGTGGCCAGGCCGGGGCTTAGAGCGAGGCCTTTGACGGTTTCGACGTCGGTCTGGACAGGGTCGGGGACGTAATCTTCGGGAACGAATGTGCCTATGACCGTGCCTGGGGGAGATATGGCGGACCATTTTTCGTGTTCGGCGCGGCGGTCGGCGATGCGCTGCTTGATGTCGAAATCTGCATGGGCCTGCGCGACGGAGGGGATTTCCTCGAGTCTTAGGAAGAATATGTCGTTCGGATCGTCGAGGGTTTTGTCGGCGTGCAGGCGTTTGGCGATTTCGAGCAGGGCGCCTCGCAGCAGGGCGATCATCTTGATCATTTCGCTCTTCATGTTTTCCCGCCAGACGGAGCCTGTTTGCGCTCGGGTTAGGATGCGGTTGAAGAGGCAGCGTTTGATGGGGTTCTTGAGAGTGCGTCGGCAATCGATTTCGAGCTGTCTGCGGTCTTCGGCGATTTTGCTGTGGCTCTTAAGAGGGTCTGTGCAGTCGATGGATTTGAGGTAGCCTCTGATGAGCGAAAGGATGTAATCGGGTTGTTCGGACCAGCGGGGGTTGAACAGCTCGATCTCGGCGCGGCAGTGATGGCCGTGGTCGCTGAGGAATTTGTCCCAGGCGCGGCAGAAGGGAGCTGCCTTTGTATTGGCATCAAGTGTTGCTGCGATGTCGGTCCAAAGGTGCTCGGCGAGGATGGCGTCTCTGATTTCGGGCAGGTCGTCGGCCTTGCGGGCGAGGTTCCAGAGGTCGAGTGCTGCTTCGGCGTCGGTCATGCGGCCGAGCCCGGCGACGAGCCGGCCGGCGCGAGCCGGATCGTTGAACCACCGCTTGCAGAGAAACTGGAGGACAGGGAAGGCCAGGAAGACATTGAGCAGGTAAACGATACCCGAGCAGAGGCGGCTAAAGTCGTCGGCCAGGGTCGAGTAGGAGGTTAGTATTTGTTCGGTCGTCATCTCGCAAGGGCGCGCGAGGGCGGCTTTCTTATTGCCGGCGATTGCATCGGCGATGAAGGCCTCTTCTTTTGCCGAGCCGGCCAAGAGAAAGCGGGCAGCGAGTAGCGGGAGCTTGATGAAGAAGCGAAACTTGTGGAATTTGATTTGTGGGAGGTCCTCGGCGGGCGTGTTCCGGGCGAATTCCAAAAGGCGGTTTGAGTCCGGGTCGCTGCCGGCGACCTCGCTCCAATCGAACCTTGCTGAGCCGGGCAGAGCGTTTGCTGCAGCGATGAAGAGGGCGGCGTTGAAGTACACCCGGCCTGCGATGTAGTCGAAGATAGGGTGGCCGCAGCGGTCGATGCCTAGCATATCGAATATGGGTTGGAGAAGGTGGTCGGCGATGGCGTCGAGGATGGACTTCGTGGCGGAGGTAACTACGTCGGGCATGACCTCCTGGGCGGGGAAGTGGCTCCAGATTTGGCGGGATTTGGCGGCTCTTTGCTTTGACAGGCTTAGAGTCGTGACGGGCCTTGCCTGGAGGAGCCATATCTGCTCATCTTTGATCGACCATTCGATGTCCTGGGGAGCGGCAAAGTGCGATTCGACCTTGAGGGCGAGCTGGGCGAGTCGTTTTGCCGTGTTATCATCAATGCAGGGCGGGGCGTTGGGCACGGCTGATATGCGTTCGACGATGGTCAAGTGGCGTTTATCGAGAACATATCTATCCGGGGCAATCCTTCCCTGGACGACATTCTCTCCGAGACCACGGGCGGCCTCGATTACGATTCTCTCGGTGTCGCCGGAGAGAGGGTCGGCGGTGAAGGTGATTCCGGATATGTCCGCACGGACCATTTGCTGTACGATGACGGCCATTTCCGCGTCGAGGTGGTCAACGGCGTTTTGGCGGCGATAGTCGAATGCACGCTCGGTCCAGAGTGAGGCCCAGCATTTTTTGACGGCTCTTGTGCACTCGTTGACTGAAGCGACATTTAGAAATGTATCATACTGTCCGGCGAAGGATTTGCCGGGCAGGTCTTCCGCCGTGGCCGAGGAGCGGACTGCCACGACGGGGTTATCAAGTGCTCGATAGTGGTTAGTTATTCTATCATTCAGCCCGTTATCCAGCGGCGCATCTGTGATTCTCTTTCGGATATCAGCGAGGATTTTCTGCTTGTCGTCGAGCTGTGCGTTTTGGAGTTTTGGGAGTGCGGTGGTGAGGCGGAGGAGTATGCCGGCGGCGTTGATATGCTCGCGGCAGGTCGTGCCGGGAATACAGAATCCCGGGGGTACGGGAAGGCCGATCCGGGCCATTTGGATTAAATTGGCGGCTTTTGTTCCGAGGAGTATGCCCCTGATATTTGCGGCGCTATTTAGTCCTACGATCTTGATTGCGTCCATCGCCCGGATTCCCTGTTTTTGTTCTCGGCGTCACAGCGAAGAATTAGTCTTTCAGCCGGAAGTATAGATGCAGCCAAGCCGATATTGTTACTGAAAAAAATGAGGGGGGCGGTGACAGGTTTAGAATTCTATTCTTTCAAGCTCGCAGGTTTTCTTGTGGTCTGTCATGTCCGGAGTCAGGGCGGTTATTGTGATGTAGCCTTCTTCCATCGAAGTGGTGTCGGTTGGGGTTCCGTCCACGACGTGATGGTCGCCAGTAAGCTGGAAAAGGGTCTGTCCCTGCTCATTTGTCTTCTGCACGTAACTCTCGTTGAATCCCGTGCTGGACTGGGGGACGACTCGGACGCCTTTCGGCTCGCCGAGAGACAATCGGGGGATGTTGATGTTTATGACGCTGCCTGCCCGGACGGGCATTAGCTTCTTGAGTACGTTGAGGCAGTGGCCGGCGGCCTTCTCGAAGTCTCCGGGGACGCCCGGGGCCTCGACTGCGCAGCTCATTGCGACTGCGGG
>JAFGTU010000049.1 GCA_016933985.1 Sedimentisphaerales bacterium
AGAAATCCGCTCCAACACCGAGCTTTAAGGGCCAGTGGGATAAGAAGCGAAAGAAATTCGGTAAGGGCCTGACGATTATAACCTCTGGCCAATGCCCTCAAAACGCAAAAACGGTAAAGGATATTACCGAAATAGCAAGAGACAGATACGGAATAGAACCAAGAATAGTAGAGTATAGAAGTTACAGGCAAGCCCAGAACGCACCATGGCCTTATGCTGTTTCTGGTGTGCTCTACGATGGTAAGCTGGTCGCCGACCACTCCATAAGCGGCACGAGATTTCGGCTCATCATGGAGAAAGAGGTAGGAATAGAACCGAAGCCCCGGTGCTGATTTGAAAGGACAATACCAACTGCAGTGATATGTGTCTGCTCCCCAACCTCAATTTCGATCACCGGGACAACACCGATTCACGTGGAGGGATTATCCGCCAAAGGGCGGCTAAGAAGCGGCGGGGCCATAACCCTGCTCTCGGCCTTGCGGTAGCCCGTGACGACGATGCCGCCGTCGGCCAGGATATCTACGATGGCGTAGGCGCTGTTCTCCCGACCTGAGCCCTCCACCACGGCCTTTAACACATAATAGTGGATCCCCTCTATTTGGCTGTACCCTCCATCGTGTTTATGGCCCTGGAAGACGGCGGCGACCTTGCCCGACGATTCCAGGATTGACCGGACCTCTTCGGCATTCTTGATGCTATGCGATCCCGCTTCGGCGAGCAACTGGTGGACAAAGACGATAACGGGTCCGCGTGCCCTCGTCAGGTCCTCGCTTAGCCAGGTCAACTGCTGCTGCGGGATATTCGCATCGGTCCAGTCGAAATTGCCGTGGTCGTACTCGGCCCCGTCGCTTCTATAGTTGGCGTCGAGAACGACAAAATGAAAGCCCTTCGAATCGAACGAATAGTAGCTTTTCGTCGGGTCTATCCCGGTGTTCGCGACATTGCTCAAGAACTGCGTTTTCGAGATACTGTCCATATCGTGATTGCCGAGCACGTGGTAGGTCGGGCCGGTAAATTTCTGGAATACTTGCTCGATTACCCGGAGGTAGCTAATAGTCTTTTCTTCGGCGGGCTTGGCATCCTCGTCCTTGAAATCGCCCAGCTCGATAAGAAAACCCACCTTCTCGGCGTTCATCAATTCAACGCATTCGTCCAGCTTGACGAGCGATTCGCGGTAATATCGCCCGATCCTGGCATCGGCGTCTGCGTAGTGGCAGTCGGTTACTATCCCGAAGCGGCAGGTCGCTCGCTTGCCCTTCGCCGCAGTCTTGACGGCGCAGGAAAGCTGCGACAGCCCCGCCCCCGCAGCCAAAAGGGCCGAAGCCTTCAGAAACACTCGCCGGGTAACGATCCAGCTTGGCGAATCACACGAGCGACGGCCGGTATTCACGGCGAAATCCTTTCCAAAGACTTGGCCGATACGGTCTCAGGCGGGGGGCCTCTTTAGCTCCTCGACCTTTGGCAGGTCTTTGAGGGAGTTGAGGCCGAAGATTTCCAGGAACTTCTTCGTGGTGCCGTAGAGCATGGGCCTTCCCAAGACCTCTGCGCGGCCGACGATCTTCACCAGCCCTTTATACATCAGCCCTCGCAGCACCTCACCGACCGCAACGCCCCTGATGACCTCGATATCGGCCCGGATTACCGGCTGCTTATAGGCGACTATCGCCAGCGTCTCCAGCGCCGCCGGGCTTAGCTTATCGTCTGAACGGGCGCGGAGCAGCTTCTTGAGCCAGTGATTGTAGGGGCTGAGAGTCAGCATCTGGTAGCCCCCGGCGATCTGCTCTATTCTAAAGGCGTTTTTGGCCGCCTCGTACTTCCTGTTGAGATTCCCAATGTGCTCGCGAACCTGCTTAACACCCGTCTCGACAATTCCTGCCAGCCGGGCGGGCGTCAGCGGCTCATCGCTTGCGAAGAGAATCGCCTCTACGACCGACTCGACCGTCGGCTCGAAATCCGGGTCCGGCGCAGGCTCGGCAGGACCGTCCCGCCCCTCAACCTCCGCGTCGGTCTGGTCATCGGCCGATGCGTCCAGCTCTTGTATTGCCTCGCCCTCCGGCTCCACAACCTCCGCGTCATCTTCCGGCAAGTCAGCTTGTTCTTCATCCGGCATCAGACGTTCATCATCGGATATTCGATATTCGTCCTTCAGCTTCTCGGTCTGTTCTTCTGTCATATATTTTTCCATCTAAACGGGTCTGCATCTTTTTTGCTTACCCTGATTGTTATGGAATTTGCCTGTTTTTTCAACTGTTTTGCAAACTTTTTCAGGATAAATCGCTCCGAGACGGTGTGGCTAAGGCAGATGCAGGTTAGATCCGCCTCCTGGGCCGCCAGGGCCTGATTATGCTTCAATTCGCCGGTCAGATACAGGTCTGCCCCGGCGGCGATGACCTTATGAATAATCTCGCCGCACGACCCTGCGCAGACCGCCGCCTTTTTCACCAGCCGGTCCGCCGGACCGATTATTCCGACGGCCTTGGCCCCGGTGGCGGCCTTAATCTTCTCGATCAGCGCTGCCATACGCATCGGTTTGGTCAGCTTCCCAATTCTGCCCAGCCCCAATTTGTCTTCGGTATTGCACTGCCGGAAGACATCGAAAGCGGGCAGCTCGTAGGGGTGCGCCTTCCTCATCGCCGCTATAACCGCATCAAGCTTATCGCCCGGCACAATCGTCTCGAACCGCATCTCAGGCACCTTCTCGAGATTGCCCTTGCTGCCGATAGCGGGCCGGGCGCCCTCCAGGGGCAGAAATGTGCCGGTCCCATCGGCGGAGAATCCGCAATGGCTGTAATTGCCCATCATCCCGGCCCCGGCGGCGAACACCGCATTTGAGACCTTGCCGACCGCATCCAGCGGGACAAAGACCACGAGCTTGTACGTGCAGCCGGACGGGGCATCGACATAGTCGCCGAGCGGTTTTGCGTCCTCGATTCCGAGTATCTCGGCAAGGCCGTCGTTGACGCCCCCGGCGACCGTGTCCAGGGCCGTGTGTATCGAAAATACCGAAATGCCCGCGCGAATAAGGTCATACACCACGCCGCTCGGCCCATCGACGGTCACTTTCTTCAGCCCGTCCCAGATAATCGGATGATAACTCACAATCAAATCGGTCTTCAGCTTCCCGGCCTCAGCCACAACGTCGGCAGTAATATCGATAGTCAACAGAACGTTTTTCACGTCCTGCCCGGCATCGCCGACCAAAAGCCCGACATTGTCCCAGCCTTGGGCCAATTCGAGCGGCACTATCCGCTCAATCGCCGCCGCTACGTCTTTTACCTTCATCTGCTTCTTCCGTTATTCGTTATTCGACATTCTCTTGCGACCATTTGGTCGAAACACTGTTTCAACATCTTGGTCATCGGCCCGACTTTCCCTTCGCCTACGGTGTGCTTTTCGACGCTGTTGACAGGCATCACCTGCATAATAACGTTCGTCAGAAATATCTCGTCGGCGTGCAACACGTCGTCGATGTAGAGGTCTTTCTCGATGAGGCCGATGGAGTTATCGACGGCGATTCGGCAAACGGCCTTCCTCGCAATTCCAGCAAGCACCGGCGTAGAAACCGGCGGCGTATAGAGCACTGAATCCTTCACCAAGAAAACATTGCTTATGCAACCTTCGGCCAGGCGATTATCCGTCGTGAACCACAATGCCTCAGCCGCCCCTTTTTCGTGGGCGAACTTCAGCCCTATCATACGCGGGAAATAGCTCGTAACCTTGTGCCCGCACGTCGGATCATTTGGATTCTGCCTGTAGGGGCAGAGCAAAACCATAACGCCCTTGCGATAATACTCAGCCGGGTAGGCGGTTAGTCCCGCAGCGGTTATCACCAGCGTCGATTTGCGCCCTTCCGCCTCCTGCGACATCGCCCCGCCGGTTACGGTCAGGCGCAGCCGCGCATCCTTCAAATCATTGGCTCGCAGCACTTTGCCGATTGCCTCGGCAATATATTCTTTCTCGCAGCCGATATCGATCGATAGCGTCTTGGCGCTGGAAAACAGCCGATCCAAATGGTCGCCCAGCGCAAAGACCTTACCGTTGCGCGCCCGCATAGTCTCGAACAGCCCCGCTCCATAAAGGAGTCCGCTGTCGCTAACCGACACGTTCGCCTTGCCGGCATCCACCAACTTGTCGTTCAGAAATACCTTTTCTGCCATCTTACTTCACACATTTAGCGCGTTCCTGCACTGCTCCTATTCCCGCCAACAGCGCTCTTGCCTTTGTAATCGTCTCGTTCCATTCGGCTTGCGGTTCGGAATCTGCAACGATTCCGCCGCCGGTCTGGGCGTAGGCCTTTTGGCCCGCGATGATAATCGTTCGAATCGCGATATTCAAGCAGACGTTGCCGTCGAGCCCGATATAGCCGATGCTGCCGGTATAGACGCCCCTTGCGGTCGGCTCGGTCTCGTCGATAATCTCCATCGACCGAATCTTCGGGGCGCCCGTAATAGAACCGCCCGGAAACATCGCTTTGAGGCAGTCGCAGAACGTAATCTCGTCGCGAAGCCGCCCCGCTATCGTCGCCACCGCGTGGAACACGGTCGGATACGTCTCAATCGTCCGTGGCTGAACTACGTGCCGAGTCCCCGGCTTGCAGATACGCGCCAGGTCGTTGCGCTCTAAATCGACTATCATATTAAGCTCGGCCCGTTCCTTTTCGCTGGCTGACAAGTCGCCGAAATTCTCCTCATTGATTCGCTCAGCCTTTGCATCCGCAGGGCAAAAACGCCGTCGCGTGCCCTTAATCGGCTTGGTGCTGATGAAGCGGTCGTTAATCGTTATGAACATCTCCGGTGAGGCGCTGACGATATGAAAGTCCCCGCCGTCGGTGTATGCCGCGTAGCCGCTTGGGTTGTACAGGTTCTGCCAGGCGAAAAGGTCTATCGCATCGGCTGCATAATCGCACTCGAATCGCTGCGAGAAATTGATTTGATAGACGTCCCCATCGTAGATATGCCGTCTTATCTTGGCGAGCATCCGCAGGTAGTAATCCCTATCCATATTGCAGCGGAACCGCGCCAAATCGATATCGTCCAGGTCCGCCGGCGTCGGCGCCCGGACGCTGACCCTGCCCGCCCGCTCCAGCAGCTCCTCCAGACCAGCCAGCTTCTCGTCCGGGCCGCTGCTATCCCCGGGCAATTCCAGCGCGATCAGCCGGAATGTTCGGCTGTTATGGTCGTATGCGATAAGTCGGTCGTAGAAGCACAGCCGAATCAGCGGCATTTCAAGGTCGTCCGCCGTCGAAGCAGGCAGCGTCTCGATATATCGACCGAGCTCGTAACTGAAATACCCAATCCATCCGCCGCAGAACATACCCTTTGGAAGAATATCGCCCCATTTGTCATTCCCGCGCACCATGTCATTCCCGCGCAAGCGGGAATCCAAACTGTCAGCTTCTGCAAACGCGTACTTGCCTAAAATCCGATCCAGCTTTGCGAAAGGCTCTTTCTGCCCGGAGCGAAATTCAAAAACCTCCCTCGGCTCGGCCGCCCAATAGCTGAATCCGTCCGCAGACCCCTTGGCCTCATTGCCGCCCAGAATAGAGGCCGACTCAAGACCGCCGAAAACCTCGCTCAACGCCGCCAAATCTATCGGCCTGCCGACTTCTCTGTAATGCACTCTCACGCTCTTATGGGCTTGGCCATTGCGAAGAGGGTTCAGAACCTGGCCAGATGGGGATCCGACACGGCAATCTCCCGCCTCTCGAAGACGGACGCTGCCCCGGTGCCGAAGCGATTGGTAATGATGCCCTGAAATCTGATTGTTGCGAGGCGCTCCGCCCATTCTATGCTCTTGTTTCCAAATGGTTGCCCGACTTCGGCTCTTGCCCGCAACGGATAAGCATGTGGGCCATCCCCATCGTTGCCCCCGTCTTGAGCAGAATCGTTCCTGCCGCTAAAGCGAGGCAGAAGCCCAGCATCGTATTGAAAGGCCACGGCACGAATCGCGGGATGCCGAACTTATTCGCCTGCTCGACATTCAGAAGTGATTTGCCGCCTATTACCCAGATACCGACCAGGATAGCCGCGAAGGAGCAAGTCGGCAGGCAGCCGTAAAGGGATACGAAGAGGCCCGTCTGCAGGACTTCTCTTTCACTGGCGATATTCCGCAGCCGTCGCCAGAGCAGCGCCACTTCATCACGTTTGCCGTCGTCGGTCATTGTCGCGATAAATGCGCCGCACTCGCTGCACACTGCACCGCAACACCCCGTCATATCGCTCATTGTTTCTCCTTTCCGGCGACGGTATATAGCCACCACCTCGTCTTGTCCTGCCGTTTTGACCTTGGCTGCCGCTCGAAGTATATCGTCATCTCCAGGCCGTTGCCAGTTCTTATCCGCCACCAGTGTTTGCGCAGATAGCTCTCTGCGCTGCAGCTCCTGCATGGGCCTGATTCCTTCCATGCCTGAATGACGCCTGCAACTTCATAGCGTTTGCCTCTCCAGATAAAGCCGCTCGGAAGCCCCGGCTCCCCCCTGGTCATTGCCGCCGCATCGCAGCTTCCTGCCACCGGAATGATCGGCTCACTGGCAAAGCGTTCGACCATGTTATTGCCTGCGGAAGCCATATCTTGCCTTGAAGAATTCGAGGGCGTCGATTGTGCCGGGAAACACCCTTGTCGCCGTCTGTGTGATGAACACGGATGGGTTCTGCCGGGCCGGCCAGATGACATATACCTCCTTCGCCGCCTCGTGGGCGTGCTGCAGCTCCCTCTCGACGCCGCTCGATATAGCGGCCCGTCCGTCGGCCATCGTCGGGATGAAGCTGATTATCATGTCGGACTGGTCGATCAGCATGAAATCCCGCGCATATATCTGGCTGTTGATATCCCGCTCGATTTGGCGAATCTCATCGACATCGAGCCGGACATTCCGCCCGAACACCGTTGTCTCGACAAAGTCCAGCCCTTCCGCCTCGGCCCGCCCGGCGGCTCCCGGCAGGAATGCCTCCTCCAGGTCGCCCGGATCGAAGCAGACAAAGAGCCCCTTCATCGCCCGACGAAACTCGTCGATCTGACTCCTGACCTCCGCCATCTCCGCAACAGCCGTCATCGGAAAACTCAGATACGCCCGTCTCGTCTGCGGAGAAAAAACAAGCTTGTAGAACGTCTCGACCGTCGCCTCTTCGCACCCGCGGGCCAGGCAATAGAACGGTATCTTGTCGTCGATGCCCTTGCAGAGCATCTCCGTCCCGATCATCTCCTCCTCCCGCCAGACGATCAGATCTTTTAGGGTATGCTGGACCGTGTGTTGGTTCAGCAGGCGCGTGTGCAGCGCGATCACGCCGTCAAGCAGACAGATATACATATCAGCGGCCAACTGCCGCATCTGGTCGAAATCAACCGCCGGAAAAAGCCCGTGCCGCCAGCGAAACGTCGCGTGTGTATTCACTATCAGGTTTTCGGCATCCCGAGATTTGGCGATAATATCCTTAAAAGCGCTGCGACGAAGCGAACTGAGCCTCTTCATCGATATATCCAGAATCTTGCCAGGCGTAATATCCGGGGCCTCGGCGTACATCATATCG
>JAFGTU010000357.1 GCA_016933985.1 Sedimentisphaerales bacterium
CCAGGACTCCTCGGCGCTTTTGGCGGGCTTAGGCTGGATAGCGAGAGTACTATCGACATCGGGCTTTATTTGCCCATCGTGAGACTCTACGGTCTTAGGCTCGATTACCAGCGAGCCGGCTGTGATAACGGCGGCGGCGGTCATCGTAACAATCGCCGTCTTGCTCGTGGCGACGGCAACCAAAGACGCGGCCGTGCCGATTTTGAGCGTCGCCGCTGTTACGGTGATGTCCGCAGCGGCAGCCTCGCTCGACGCCGTCACCTTTCCGAACAGCACCAGCGCCGCAAGAAGATACCCCTTGCCCAACCCATGTCGCGACAGTCCCTTTGCAAGCGACTTCTTCGCTCGATAAAACAGCGCCTGGGCGGCGAACTTGCTGCATCCCATCAGCTCGGCAATCTGCTCATAGGGCATTCGGTCGTAGCATCGCATTGTCAGGACATCTCGCTGCTGCGGCTTCAACTCCGCCATGGCCTTGAGGACAATTTGCTTCAGCTCCCCGCCGACCGACTCGGCAAAGACCTCCCGCTTGCCCTCATCGGCGATACCTGCTCCGACGGCGGACAGCGAGGCGGCCTTGTGCCGTGACTGATCCCGTCGATGCGTGCGGACCTTGTTGTAAGCAATCCCGTATAGCCAGCTCCAGAATTGCTCGGCCTTCTTCAGTTTGTCGAATACTCTTAGCATTTCCAACATACTCTCCTGAACAATATCTTCTGTCAGATCCTTATCGAATGTCAGACGCAACGCATATTCCCGCAGACGTAGGCTCGCAATCTCAGCCAAGCGGTCTGTCGCATCCTTGCCGCCCTGCTGTGCCTTCCTTACCAATTCTATATAAGATTCCAAGTCGCTCATCTGCCGTTATGTATATAGTGTCCGAAGCCGGGGAAACTTGACGGTTTTTTTCTGATTTCACTTAGTTTGCCGACTTTTTCGGCCAAAACCGTACGAAATTGCCCGTGTGATGCTTCTCCTCATTTTAACACTTTTTCCACGATCACGGCCGAAATTAGGCGAGTATTCGCATTTCTCGCCGGAGACCATCGATGAGGCCCTGAGACACCGTATGCCGAGCGGTTACGGCGGCACAGACACACGTTTCTGCACGCCCGAGTGCCTCTTAGGGGGCTGGCGTGTTCGGCGAAAAGTGGACCAGGAATTGGGGGCGGGTCAGGGTCAGAATGTGAAATACTCTCATAAAGGGGGCAGGCCATACGCGTGCGAGGGGGTAAACTATCCAGAATGATGGGGGGATCTGGTTTCCGGGGACGTTAAGGGCGTGTGTTTCGGTGCTACTCTTCGTTCATGAACTCGTAGAGTTTTGTCAGGGCGTCACGGCGAAGCTGGCGGATTCTCTCCCTGGTCAGTCCGAACTCTTTTGCTATCTCCTTGAGGGTCATCGGCCGGCGTCCGCCCAGGCCGTAGTGCAGGCGCAAGATCTTCGCCTCCCGCGGCTCGATCCTGTTCAGGAGACTCAGAGCCTTTGTCTCTTCTTCCTGAGTCGCCATCGAATCTTCAGGCATGTCCATACTTCGGTCAACCAGAGTAGCCTCCAATAGCTGGTCTTCTTCGGTCTCGTCGCCGGTATCGCCGGCAGAGCTGAGAACCTCGACAATCCGGTGAATGATCACGGCCTTGTGCAGCGGCAGGCCCATCACCTCGGCCATTTCTTCAATGGCCACCGTTCTGCCGAGTCTGCTTTCCAGATCAGACCTTGTATGCCGCCACTGATTTATCAATGTCACCATATATGTCGGTATATGCACCGGCTGAACGTTTTCAAGCAAGGCGCGCTTGATGCTTTGCTTTATCCACCAGGCCGCATAGGTGCTGAAGCGCGTGCCCCGATCCGGGTCGAAGTAGTCCACGGCTTTTATAAGTCCGAGATTTCCCTCCTCAATCAAATCGCCGAGGCTCATTCCTCGTCCGGCGTACCTCTTTGCAATACTCACGACAAGTCGAAGATTACTCCGCACCAACTGTTCTCTGGCCCACGGATCGTTCTGCTCGACGATCAGCTTGCCGAGAAAATGCTCCTGCTCGACCGAGAGGAGCGATGCCTCGTCGATCTCGTGCAAGTATCCTTTCAGTGTCACGTCAAAAACTGCTATAGCCAACTCCTCGCCCGGCTCAAAACCTCTCGGCTTTCGCCATAAGGGCCACAAGAATCCCAGTGCAGGGCACTTATAGGACGTCGATTCCGTGTTATAGAGAATCCATTGCAGGTATCGACAAAACACGCAGCCGGGTTAACCTCGCCGGGAAATTTCCAGCTTGCGGTGCGATTGGATATTTGGCTTAGAATGGCCCGCGAACTCTTGCTTTTTCGCCAATTGGGGGGAGGTTGAACTGGAAGTACTGGTCTTGCTTCCAGCTCCACTGAACCCAAGTGAGGGAGCTGTCGTCGAGGGAGACGTCAAATTTGAAGATGACTGCAACGGGAAGGGACTTATCGTCAAGCTCAACTATCTCGGCGGACATTTCGGGCAGCACGACCTTCTCGCCTTTGTTCAAGCCGTTGCCGTTGCTTCGGACCGAGCTGATTGCTTCGAGCATATAAACGACGTCCATGTCGAGGATGCGCTCGGGCTTGCAGGTGAGGAGATTTCCGTATTTGGCGCGAACCTTGAGGGTGTTGTCGTCCAGTCGGGTGACCTCAAGCTCAGCAAAGGCCGGAGCCAGGACGCGAATCGCCCGTGGCAGAAGCAGGCCTTCGTATGCCCTGGCAAAAGGCATATAGAAAAACGATGCCGGATTCGGAGCATTGACCACAATAAGCTGCTTGCCGGCGAATTCAGTGACGGGCTGGTCTGTATTTGCGGGCTCTTTGCCGCGGGCTAAGAAAGGCATTGCGACCCGCTCGACGAAGACGACCGGCATATAGACGATGATTAGTGCGATGAACAGACCTTTTGCAAGGCGCCGGCCGGATCGCTGCCAGGGGGTGAGGTTTCTCTTTTGGACGACATTGCTAACGGACAGTGCGACCAGGGCGCAGACGCTTGCCAGAAGGAAGATTAGATTCAGGTTTGATGGGGCGGTTGCGTAGGATGAATCGACCTGCATAGTCCGCTTGACCACGTTCACGAGCATGACAGTCGTCGCGGGCGATATGATCCTCACCAGCAGCGCCATTGGCAGGTGGACGAAGATAATTGATACGGCCAGCGCCTTTGTTAGAAACCGCCGGAAAAACCTTTGAGGAATCCAAGATTCGTTGGCGGCAACTCCTCCGAGGAAATGCCCGACCAAGCCGCACGCTCCAATGCCTACCCAGAGGAGATTGCGGTTCATGGGCATCGTCGCACAGATCGGGAGGACAGAAACGTGCATGCCGACAGCCCAGAAACGAGCGTGGCGATTACTCTTGAGCAAAGGCCACAACAACAGAATTATGACAAGCAGCATAACAACAACGATAGGCCAGAGGATCATGCGCGTCGATACGGGCACGCAGCTAAAGGTATCCGCAGATACGCGGCTCCACTGGCGCATCAGGAGAATAGGGCCTCTGACGAGCGTGGCCCAGGCGTATCTCAAAGGCTCGAGGCTTGGGTCGAGATAGAAGCTTCCGCCGCTGGCGCCGTGTCCCAATTTGTTATAGAACAATCGCCATCCTATAGTCACGAGGATAGCCGGGGCCAGAGACGCTGCTCGTCGTTTGAAGTTTCCCTGTTCGAGGGTAACTGCGTAAGCGAAGAGATATGCACAGGTTGCCACTCCCGCTTCCGCCGAGAGCAAGGAGCCGACCAGAAAGGCCGCCGATACGACCGCGGCCGTCGGCGAACCGTTATCTCGCCAGCGGTGATGCCACAAGACGCAGAGGATTCCGAAGAACAAGGACAGAAAGATGTTGCGGTTGGCAATCCACATGGCGGGGAAGTAGGTGAAATCGTCGAGAACGAAGAGCAATCCCGCCAAGGCCGCCATCCAGGCCGGTCCGTTGAGCCGGCTGTATAGAATAGTAACCAGGAAAACCACGGCGGCGAGCCAGACGATATTGTGGGCGTGCATCGCGACGGGCGAACTGCCGAAGATGCGATAGTCGAGCCAGTGCGTAAAACTGGCCAAAGGCCGCCAAAAGCGGACCCACAGGCCGTCATAGGTCCACCATGGCACCGCGCCGTATTCTCTGAGCTTGCCCAGATTGCGGTTCGGGTCCATGGGTGCGAACTGTTCGGAGACGGCTGCTCCGAGGCGGCCGGGATTGTCGCTGCCGATGCCGAATTCCGTGAGC
>JAFGTU010000358.1 GCA_016933985.1 Sedimentisphaerales bacterium
CAAGGGGATATGTGTGGATGAATATATGCGCACCATTGACAACGACATTTTCGCAGTCGGAGATTGCGCCGAGAAAAGGGATTTCTATACACACAAAGCGGTCCCCGTGATGCTTGCCTCCACGGCCACCGCCGAAGCCAGAATCGCCGGCGCAAACCTTTATCAGTTAAAGGTTGTGCGGGAAAACAAGGGCACAATCGCCATTTACTCTACTTATGTTGACGGCAAGGTCCTGGGCTCGGCTGGTCTTACAGAGAACAGCGCCAGAGTGGAAGGCTTCGAGATTATCACAGGCAACGCAGACTGCGCCGACAAGCACCCGGCTGCATTGCCGGGATCGTGCAACATTAAGCTCAAATTGGTCTTTTCAAAGAACTCCGGCATCATATTAGGAGGGCAGGTGGCCGGCGGAATTTCTTGTGGGGAGATAATAAACCTGATTGGGGTCGCTATTCAAAAGCGAATGTCTTTCGTGGAGCTGGAGACTTTGCAGGTAGCTACTCATCCTTACTTGACAAGCGCACCAACGGTGTATCCGGTCGTACTGGCCGCTCAGGACGCCGCCGGCAAAATGCAGGCTAACAGCAATGTGGAAGGATAAGTTGTGAAAGAGATGGTCGTCATAAGCGGCAAGGGTGGCACGGGCAAAACGAGCCTTGTGGCGGCCTTTGCCGGCCTTGCGAAGAAGGCTGTTTTCGCTGATTGCGACGTGGATGCCGCTGATCTGTACCTGGTTTTAGAGCCTAAGACAAAACAAAGTCATGATTTTTCCGGCGGCAAACGAGCAGCTATAATCGCTGAAAAATGCATTGGCTGCGGAAAATGCCGGGAGATGTGCAGATTTGACGCCGTAAGCCTCGACGGTCAGGGAAATGATGTCGTCGGCAAGACATTCACTATCGATCCGGTCTCCTGCGAAGGATGCAAGGTGTGCGTGGAGTTTTGCCCGGTTGAGGCGATTGAATTCAAAGATGCGATAAACGGCCAATGGTTCATATCCGATACGCGGTTTGGGACCATGGTTCATGCAAAGCTTGGAATCGCAGAAGAGAACAGTGGGAAGCTGGTGAGTCTTATTCGCCGGGAGGCGAAGATAATTGCGGCTGATGATAAAAAGGACCTAATAATTGTCGATGGTTCGCCCGGAATCGGCTGCCCGGTAATCGCCTCCATTACCGGGGCAGACCTCGTACTGATTGTCACTGAGCCTACTCTGTCAGGCAGGCATGACCTTGAACGCGTTGCAGACTTGGCGGCAGGATTCAATATCCCGGTGCTGGTCTGCATAAACAAGTCCGACCTGAACCCGGATATGGCTTCAAGCATCAAAGAGTATGCCGATGGACACGGTATGAAGGTCGCAGGAATGATTCGCTACGACGAGGCATTCACAAAGGCCCAGATCATCAAGGCAACAGTAATCGAATATACGGGCGCAGCGGTGTCGGAGGATGTCAAGGCGTTGTGGAGAAATGTGACGTACGCTTTGGGCTAACGGGTGAACCTCCCTTGCCCGCAGGATGGCTAGGCCATGCCAAAGGCAAAGCAAATTCATGAAAATGGAGAAAAGAAATTATGCCGGAAAAAACAACGGCTTCAAAGATTGAGGACAAACGTAAGCAGCAGAACCAGGCCGACGAGGAGCAGATCCGTCACAGGCTGGCCCGGATAAAGCATCAGATACTTGTCCTGAGCGGCAAGGGCGGCGTCGGCAAGAGCACCGTGGCAGCCAATCTTGCAGTATCGCTTGTCCTTGCGCAGAAACACGTCGGCTTGCTCGATATTGACATACACGGGCCAAGCATCCCAAAGATTCTGAATCTTGAAGGGAGACGAGTCGAGTCAATGGGCCATCAGATTATGCCTATCGAAGTTATGCCCAACTTCAAGGTAATGTCTATAGGTTTCCTCTTGCCCGCCAGAGACGATGCAGTGATATGGCGGGGGCCCATGAAATACCAGATGATCAAGCAGTTTATCAAAGATGTGGAATGGGGTAACTTGGATTTTCTGATAGTTGATAGTCCTCCCGGCACAGGGGATGAGCCGCTTTCCGTAATTCAGCTTCTGGGCAAGGCCGACGGCGCCATCGTAGTAACAACGCCTCAGGAGCTTGCCCTGGCCGACGTTCGCAAAGGGATTAACTTCTGCAAGAGTCTGGGGCTTCCTGTCTTAGGCGTTCTCGAAAATATGAGCGGCTTTGTGTGCCCTAAGTGCGGCCAGAGAACCGACATATTCAAATCAGGGGGCGGCGAGAAAATGTCCATGCAGATGGAAGTCCCATTCCTGGGCACAATTCCGATAGATCCCGCCGTGGTGCAGGCATGCGACCTGGGGATGCCTTTTGTGCGTTCGGGAGATAATCAGAGCGAGACAGCGCGGGCATTCGCCCCGGCGGTGCAGACCCTGCTCGATTTAGATGAGGATCGTTAAGAACCGACTTAATACAAGTTTAGAAAGGAGCACCAAAAATGCGTATTGCAATTCCTTTGACACAAGGAACACTAAGCCCTCATTTCGGGCATTGTGAAGAGTTTGCCTTAGTCGATGTGGATGAGCAGGCGAAACGAGTGACAAACGTCGCAAAGATTCAACCTCCAGCACACGAACCTGGTGTGCTGCCTCGATGGCTGGCTGAACAGAAGGCAAATATCATCATCGCAGGAGGCATGGGCCAGAGGGCTCAGCAGCTATTTGCTCGGAATGGCATCGACGTTGTGCTGGGCGCATCGGCCCACACCCCTGAACAGCTCGCGCACTCCTATCTCTTAGGCACCCTCGAAACCGGGGAGAATATTTGCGACCATTGACGCAAGCGAGACGAAAAGCCCGGTAAAGCAGATAATTCAAGCAGAATAAGGGCGACTAATAATGGCGCAAGATCTTGATAAGATTACACAAGACCTCCAGGAGGCTATATTGAGGGGCTACTCGCAGAAGTTTAAGGACGAGTTCTTAGCTCCCAAGAACATCGGCAAGCTGGAGAAACCAGACAGCCACGTCAGGATAACAGGCCCTTGTGGGGACACCATTGAAATGTGGCTGGCCATCGAAGATGGAGAGATAAGCGATATAAGATTCACGACTGACGGCTGTGGGGCTACTATCACGTGCGCAAGCTACGTTACAACAGCAGCGAAAGGCAGGACCATCGAAGATGCGCTTGCGATTACGCCGGAAGATGTGATCAATTATTTTCAGGGTCTGCCGGATGAGCACAAGCACTGCGCAAAGCTTGCCGTGATGACCCTAACTGCTGCGATAGAAAAATATCGCAGCGAAACAGGTGAATAGTCGGCAGCGCCAAACTGCAACATGGCGAAGAAACATAGACCAGTATGAGAATAACGATTGTATATGACAACCGGGCACGTCCGGGGCTGAAATCGGACTGGGGGTTTTCCTGTCTGGTGGAGGCCGAAGAGAGAATTCTATTCGACACAGGCCCGACCGGTGAGGAGCTGGTCTTCAATATGAAACGGCTCAATATTGACGCGAGGAGCATAGACAAAATAGTCATCTCGCACAACCATTGGGATCACACCGGAGGCTTGGAAACGCTCGTGAAAATGAACGGCAAGGCCCAGGTGTTCGAGCCGGATTCGTTTTCGGAGATAACAGAGCTTAGCCCCGGCGTCCGCTCCACAGGGCCTCTTGGAGCATCCGTTGTAGAGCAGTCGTTGGTTGTAAGCACTCAGAAAGGAAATGTCGTTGTAACGGGCTGTGCCCATCCCGGCCTGGAGAATATACTTGAACAAGCAAGCCGGCTCGGAAGGATATACGGCGTAATAGGAGGCATGCATCTACGGAATGCTTCCAAAGGACGAATCAAAGATATCATTGCCGTCTTTCGACGGTATGATGTGCAGATGGTTGGCCCGGCTCACTGCACGGGCGATAATGCCATCGAAGAATTTGAGAAGGCCTTTTCCGGTCGGTGTTTGACGTGTTCTGCAGGTATGCGAATAGACTTATAGGCAAACAGGAGCTTCTGATATGCCCAGGCCGAGGCTCTGCAGGCGTGTTGGGTGTCTGCCGCAGAGCAACTACTACAAACCGAGGGGTGTGCCTCTGTCGGTGCTGGAGCACGTCAACTTGACGGTTGACGAGCTTGAGGCTATTCGTCTTGCTGACCTTGGGGGCCTTCATCAGGAAGACGCCGCCAAACGGATGAACGTTTCGCGGCAGACGTTGGGCAGGATCTTGGAATCGGCGCACATGAAGATCGCCGATGCCTTGGTCCACGGCAAGGCATTGTCAATCGAGGGGGGCGCTGTCGAATTGGCCGAGCCTGTCGAACCGGGATACCCAGCACCGGGCGGCGGCCGGCGGGGGCGGGGACGCGGACGGGGACGATGCAGGAGGGGAGCTAACCGAGCCTAACCTTCACCCCGCAGCTTGGCATCGACGTACGTGAGAACCTTCTCCTCAACTCGGCGCATTTCCTCCGTTTGGGGCAGGCAGCCCAGGAGCATATCGAGGAACTTTCGCTGTCTTATTCGCTCAAGACTGGGCTGAAAATTGACGTCATAGACCCAGCCAAGCTGCATCAATCTCATATCGTTGAGGGTCCGCAGTCGGCTGTAGTCGATCAATTGGCCGTTCAGAATTGCGCCGATTATCTCAGGCGTGCAATTCGGCTCGTCGGCCAGCTCGATCTCCAGCATGAAATTATCGCGGTCCTGCTCGTAGAGCTTTTGGTATTCGGCGATGACGCGGAATACATCAATCTTGTCGGCGTCGCGTATCATTCGTGCAAATAGCAGGGTGGAGTCGGTCAGGTCGGCGGGCAGCTCCTTGAGGCCGTGATATTCGACCGCCTTTTCAATAATCTCTCGTTCCGCCGGGTCCAAATCGCCGAGTATATCGCTCTGCATGAGGACTTCGACGCCCAGCGTGCAATGGTTAACGCTCTCATGGTCTTTATACGTTCGGTATTTCCTGAACTGCTCGAATCGCCCGACATCGTGCAGCAGGCCGATGGCCCGCGCTATCGCCTTCTGATTTTCGGAAAGGGCCAGCGCCCCGGCCAGGTACTGCATTTCGCTGCAAACGCGCCGGCTGTGCACGTCCTTTAGCTTGATATTGGCGTTGACATACTCGTCGTCGCCGTAAAACCCGCCCACGTAACCATCGAACCAGGTCTTGATCTTGTCCGTTTGCTCTCGATTCACAATGTCTCGGCTTTCTCCCCGAACTTGACGAGCCTCAAAAAATCGCGCTTGGATATTCCAAAGTCGTTCGGGCCGTGTATAATACAGCGTGCGTTGAAAATAGTCAAAGGAGCTTAAGCGATATGCCTACTGTAAAAGATGTGATAGTGAAAAAGCCGTCCGACGCCGAGGCCGCCGAGTGTAAGGCTTGGCCAATCTGGAGGTGCGAGCCGAGCATATTCGACTGGGCATACACCGAAAAGGAGACCTGCCTGCTCCTCGAAGGCAAGGTAACGGTCTCCGACGGCGCCGATTCGGTCAGCTTCGGACCCGGCGACCTCGTAATCTTCCCAGAAGATCTCGAATGCACCTGGAACGTAACCGAAGCCGTGAAAAAGCACTACAACTTCGGATAAGACTCCACCGGCGCTCTGTGCGCGGTGGAGTGCTTACCGAACGGAGTTCGCATCTGCGGCCTTGTATTCGGTGTCATACCATTCGATAGCCTCAGCGGTAATTGCGGGCCAGTCGTATTTGTGAGATTCGAGCACCTGCCTATTGACATCGTTTCCGAGCCCGCCTATATCCAACCCGTACCACAGGTTTATGTATTTGACCGTCTTGCCTACCGGATACGCAGGCGAGAGGTAGAGACCCTCGAAACGCCGCAGGGAGTCGATCAAAGCGGCCGTCGCGAACCTGCGATCCGGATTCGCAGCTATCTTCTCAATAATCTTGAAGACTGCCGGGGAATCCAACTCCACCAATTTCGGCGTCAGAGATTCTGCGAGGAGTACATTCGCTTGCGGGGCGATCTGCTCGGTGTTCGAGAAACCGTCCGAGCCCATCACTGCAAATAAGCGCACTTTGAGCTTATCCGGCAGCGAATCATACTTGCCCTCGAATTCCTCCCACTTCGCAAGCTTCTCTATCGCATACCACCACAGCCAGAGACGTTCGTCCATTGCCAATTCCCAAAGCGCATCTACCTTCGCCCGTGACTTGGTACGGCCAAGACATGTTCTCAGACCATAGAGGATCATGTAATCGTCGCGACTCAGGAGGATCTCTTTAACCCGTCCAATTTCCTCATCCGAGAGCTTGTCACTATATTTCGCCAGTGCGTCGGCTGCGTCCTGTAG
>JAFGTU010000359.1 GCA_016933985.1 Sedimentisphaerales bacterium
CTTCCGCAAAAGCGGGGCCAAGGCAGGTGATTAACGCGAAGGTCAAGGCGATTAGCAGGGTCTTTGCTGCGTGTTGTGATTTGATAGTTGCCATGATTCGGTCTCCTTTCGAGTTTGTCCGGGTTCTTTACTTTTTAGGACAGCTAAATCCAAGGGTGCCGTTCTATCTATAATAGGCGGCGATTTGATAGGCGGTAACGGCTTTTCTCGCTGGAATCGGCAGTTTTTTCGGTTGCCAAAGGTCCAAGGCCCGGGCAAAGGCGCCCTGAGTGAAAATCAAGGGACAGAGCCGGGTCTGGGATGGGACGTTCATTGTCGAGCGGCGGGGATCGATTGCGTATTGGCGGATCACGGCTTGTTCGGTCTGGCGGGCGGGATTGTCCCGCCGCATTCATACCGGCCTTATAATGCAGAGGATAGGCTCAAAACACTGGAAAACAGTAGTATTTTGGCTCAACTTCATTATTATCAGACTTTTTGCTTGACAAGCCCCTATTCTCACTGGTAAGATACTACGATAATTCGAACTCATGGAGGAGTAGTGGAGAAATTCTCCCCACACAAAGCCAATCTGTAGGAGGGCAAAGCTGGGTGATGGTCCAGTAAGAGATATTGTGTTGTAAAGAGCTTCTTGGAGGAGTGTGTGATGAAAAAGACAGACTTGATGATCTGTGTAATGTTGATGGTTCTGGTGATAGCGAACACCGGGCTGGCTAATCTTACTGATGGTTTGGTGGCTTACTGGAGCTTCAACGACGAGGCCAAGCCTTATATAGACGATTCGGGTAACGGCCATAACGGAACACCTGGCGGGAATCCTGGATGGGAGGATGGAGCAGTGGAATTTTATGGTGCTGATTATGTGGAAGTTCCTGATTCACCATCGGGATTGGACCTAACAAAAGATTTCACAATTGCGTTTTGGATTAATCCTGATGATGAGTGGAGCCATACAGTGATGAGCAAACATATGCAGCATGCAAACACAGAACACAGTTGGGGTCTATTTATAAAACGCGATGGAATACTACAGATGGAAGTATACCACGACACAGGTCCTGGTAATCCATTAATCGATTGGGAGACCCCTCTTGTTACAAATGTGTGGACACATGTAGCAGTTACTTATGCTTATGATATTAGTTCCTATGTTACATATCTTAATGGCGAAGAGGATACTTCGGGCACAGTAGTTCTTGATATTTGGGATACTGACCGTAAATTTAGAATTGCTACTACGGGGGGCAGCCCAACAGGTCTTTTTGACGGTGCTTTGGACGAAGTTCGAATTTACAACCGAACACTTGAGGATTGGGAGATAAAGGAGTTGGCTAATATCCCTGCCCCCGGTGCAATCCTCTTGGGCAGTATTGGAGTAAGCATAGTCGGCTATCTGCGAAGACGCAGAACAATATAGAATCTAAAACAGCAAGGATGAACAAGGGCTATGAGTTCCGTCAAATTGGGACTTGCAGCCCTTGTCTTTTAGATATTGTCAAATGTTGTGGACCAGACTTTTACCGGCTCAATATAGGAGTCGCTTCGCCCTTGGGGGCGAGGCCCGCCTCCGGCGGATTTTGATCTTTTCATCAGCCTTGGGGTCCGTGGGGCAGCCCAGCCCCTAAGGGACAGGCCTCCAAAGTTGGATTCGGAGAGACGATAGCATGTTGGCGTGTCTCTGATCCGGCTTTGGTTGGGGGGTGATGACGTTAAAAGAGTCTCGCCGTAGGCGATTCCATTTTTTTTGCATTTGGCGGACTGCATTTTCAGGGGCAATAATCCGGGCTTCTTTTGTAACGTTTGGGCGTTTCGAGCGTCTAAGGTTATGCGTCTGTGCGCAGATGTTCTTACAAATGAAAATGCCGGGGGCGGGGAAAGCCTGCCGGAAAAGAATTAGCGAGAATAGGCGAAATCCGTTATAATACCGGTGAATCGGCAAGGTGGGGTATGGAAGATTGGCGTGTGGCGGCTGTATAGCGAATATTTGTGCTGGGGCGAAAAAGATTGCTATGTTGAAGGCATTCGACAAAAGGCTTAGGGAGGTTCGTTTGCGGTGCAGCATCAATCTCCTTATCCAGTGGGCCGGGAAGATACTTGCTGCGGCGGGTGTTGTTGCGGTGTTGATTGTCCTGGCCGAGCAGTTGCTGGCCGTTGAGCTTATCAATCGTTTCAGTGCGTGGATTTTCTTCGGCGGGGCGGCGTTTTGGATACTTTTGCTCTGGCTGATTAATCAGCCGAGCCGATTGCAGGTTTCTTTGGTCCTCGATGAGCGGATGAGGCTGCGGGAGCGATTCAGCACGACATTGGCTCTTGCCGACTCAGAGGATCCGTTCGCGGAGGCGGCGCGCAGAGAGGCTCGGCAAAAGGCTGAGCAGTTGAGGCCGGCGGTGCATTTTCCGATTCGCCCGTCTCGATGCTGGATATTTGCGGTTAGCGTGTGGGCAATGGCTGTGGCGTTCTCCTTTATTCCGCAGAAGGACCTGCTCGGTTTCTCGCGCAAAGAAGATGAGGACAGAGAGCAGGCCAGGAAGATCGAGCAGGCCAAAGCCGCTATCAAGGAAGCGGCGACCCCGGTGAAGCTGGCTGTGAGCCGGTTGGGCAGGCCAGAGCTGGCTGAGGCGCTGAGCAAATTGGAGCAGATCGCCAAGGGCGCCAAGCCGGAGGACATCAAGCGCGAGGCGATCAAGACGCTTGGAGACCTTGCAGATCAGATTAAGAAGATGCAGGGCAGCGCGGAGCTTGCGTCGCTCGCCCTGATGCAGAAGATGCTCAAGCAGGCGCCCGGCTCGGCGGATATGCTTTCGCAGCAGTTGCTGGCGGCCCTGGCGAAGGGCAATTTCGCCGGCGCCTCGAAGGCATTGGAGCAGATGCGCAAGCAGCTCGAGGAGGGCGGCCTGACCGACGAGCAGCGCAAGGCCCTTGCCGAACAGTTGCAGAAGCTGGCCAAGCAGATTCAAGAGCTGGCGCAGAAGAATTCGGAGCTGGAAAAGGAGCTTGAGAAGCTGGGGCTCGATAAGAAGCTCGCAAAGCAAAGCGATAAGCAGCTGCGGGAGTCCTTGGCCAAGCAAGGTCTGAATCAGCAGCAGATCGAGGAGCTGCTGAAAAAGGCTGCTGCGTGCCGAGCGGCGTGCAGCCTATGCTCGAGGCTTGGCGATGCGATGGCGTCTTGCGGGGCCGGCGGAGCAGGGCTGCTCGCGGACGATCTTGCGGGCTTGATGGACGAAATCGACCAGTTGGGAGCTATGAGGGACGACTTGATGGCAATGCAGGTGAGTCTGAGCGAGATCGGACGGTGCATGGGTTGTCTTGGGGAGGGAATGTGCCAGGGGATCGGGATGGGCGGACTCAACGAAGAATACTGGAACGCGCACGGAGGCGGTATTGGGGGGCTGCAAGCGGGGACGGAAACGATAGACGGGCCACGCGCAATCGCTGAGATAGGACCGACCTCGACGAAGAACACCAAGGTTACGAGCAAGGTGGGGGAGGGGCCTGTAATTGCAAGCTGGTATTTCAAGGGGACGCAGGTTAAGGGTGAGGCCAGGCGGGAATTGTCGGAAGTGGTGCAGGCCGGGCGCGACGCCGCAGCCGAGGCGATTAACGAAAACGAAATACCGCGCAAGTACCAGGAAGCGGTGAAGAATTACTTCAGCCGGCTTGACGAGGGCGCAAAAGAGTAGCGACCGCTTTTCGATGAGCGGTCGGTTATGATTCTGTCAGTTGAGACCTGCGGTGCAATCCCGGCGCACCGGGACGCCGGGGCGGGTCGGGATCGGAACAATTGGCGTATAGCTACGGTTTCTATTTTGGCCAGCCGTGGTGGCTGGCGGCTTGCGTTTTGCTTGTCGGGATCGTATGGTTGGGCCGTCGCAGCCTCGCTGCTCTTGGGCCGTTGAGGCGCGTCCTGGCGGTTGTTTTGCGGTGTCTGGTTGTCCTTATCCTGATCGCATTGCTGGCCGGACCGATGCTTACGAGGACGAGCGGACGCCTTACGGTCATTGCCGTAGTGGATCGGAGCCTGTCGATTCCGCCCAGGCTGCAGGCTGAGAGTCTGGATTGGCTGGCTGTGGCGCTGGGAGCGAAGAATTCGCAGGAGTCCGTCGGCGGCGGGGCGGAAGACCGGGTTGCGATAGTCGATGTTGCAGAGGCGGCGAGCATCTCGCAGTTGCCTTCGACCATTGCAAAGGTGCGGCAGCGCAATACGACTCTGACCGGTCAGCAGACCCGGCTTTCGGACGGCGTCCAAATGGCTATGGCTATCGCTCCGCCGGATACGGCTACGCGGATACTGCTGGTCAGCGAGGGCAACGAGACCGCCGGCGATCTCAAAGAGGCTGCGCGATTAGCCGCGGCAAACCGGATTCCCATCGACGTTTTGCCGCTGCGGTATCGATACGACAGAGAGGTGGTATTCAGGCGGTTGGCCGCTCCGGGCAAGGCCAGAAGCGGGCAGACCGTGTCGCTGCGATTTATACTCGACAGCGCGGCTTCCGCTCGCGGCAGGCTGATGTTGAGCCTGAACGACAAGCCGGTGGACCTGGATCCGGATTCGCCTGAGATTGCCGTAGCCGTTGAGCTCGAGCCCGGCACAAACGTCCATAGCGTCTCGGTCCCGGTGGGCGCGCAGGGGATGCACGAATTTGAGGCCGTCTTCATACCGGAGGACGCGGGGCAGGACGTGATAGCCGAGAATAACCGCGCCGGCGCCGTGACATACGTAGCCGGGCCGGGATACGTGCGGATATTCGATACCAACGGGGCCGGCGCCGGCGTCGCGCGTGCTATGGCGCAAGCGGACCTGCATACATCCTGCACCGACGTCGAATTGATGCCGACCGAACTGATGCGGCTGCTGGATGCGGATGTCGTAGTGCTGGTCAATACGCCGGTACAGCACTTTACGATAGCTCAGCAGGAGATGCTGGTGCGGTACGTCAGGGACCTGGGCGGCGGACTCGTCATGATTGGCGGGGACACGTCATTCGGGGCCGGGGGCTGGATTGATTCGCCCGTTGCCGAGATACTGCCCGTCGATCTTGATCCGCCTCAGAAGAAGCAGATGCCTCGCGGCGCCCTGGTGCTGGTTATTGACCGCAGCGGCTCCATGGTCGGCCAGAAGGTGGAGATCTGCAAGGTCTCGGCGGCGTCTTCGGTTCGGCTGCTCAGCCGGCTCGACCTGGTGGGCGTGATTGTATTTGATGCTGTTTATGACTGGCTGGTGCCGCTGGGCCCTGCCGGCGAGAAAGACGACATCTACGAGCGTCTGCGGAGCATCGGGGCCGGCGGCGGCACGACCATGGGCCCGCCGATGCAGGCGGCTTTCGAGTCCGTTCGCGACGCAAAAGTCGCGGTCAAGCACGTCATCGTGCTGACCGACGGTATGACCTCCGACCCGGACTTCTGCGCGAAACTTGCCGGCGAGATGGGCAAGAGCCAGGTCAGCGTCTCGACCGTCGCGGTGGGGGACCAATGCAATACGCCACTCCTCCAGGGTATTGCCGCGGCGACACAGGGCCGGTTCTATTATGTCCAGGATCCGATGAGCATTCCGGCGATCTTCGTGAAAGAGGCACAGGTCGTCAGGCGGTCGATGATTATGGAGGAGACTTTTTCGCCGCAACTGGCGTACTCGATGAGCGAGACCGTCAAGGGA
>JAFGTU010000360.1 GCA_016933985.1 Sedimentisphaerales bacterium
AGGCGGGTAAATCAGTCTGTCGCCATCGGTGGCCAGTTTGCCCGTGCTTATCGCGCAAAGGCAGTTATGCGCCTCGTGATCGTCCGCTTCGAGAAAGTGCACGTCGTTGGTCGCAATAAGACCAAGCCCCATTTTGTTGGCCAGGTCAACAAGCCCCTCGACGAGCTCTGGCCTGTCACCCTGGTGGCTCTGAATCTCGATGAAGTATCGTTCCGGGCCGAATATTTTCAGGTAGCTCTCGGCGGCCGCTCCGGCGGCCTGTTCGTCGCCCCTTGCAATCGCAGCGGCGACCTCGCCTTTGAGACAGGCGGAGGTGCAGATCAGCCCCTCGTTCAACCCGGCTAACACCTCCTTATCGATCCTCGGCCGATAGTAAAAGCCCTCCATGTAGCCGATGCTCGCCAGTTTCAGCAGGTTCTGATAGCCGGCATTGTTCTGGGCCAGGAGTATCAGGTGAAACGCAGCGTCGGAAATGCTCGTTTTGGTCCGGTCGAGCCGGCTGCCCGGAGCAACATAAGCTTCGATCCCGATAATCGGCTTGATATGTGCGGCCGTGGCCTTGGTGTAGAAATCCACGACCCCAAACAGGTTGCCGTGGTCCGTAACGGCAACGGAATCCATCTCAAGGTTTTTGCAGCGCTTTAGAAGCGCGGAGAAAGATATCGCCCCATCCAGCAGGGAGTACTCGCTGTGCAAATGAAGATGCGTAAATCCTTTGTGTGGCATACTTTATATCAGTCGCATAATCGTAATCCAGCTTTAAGATTAAACGATGCTGCGCACATAAGCAAAAGAAAAATCCCCTGCAATGCCGTATGGAGATACTCATCCCGAACATTCGCAGTTGTCCGGATTGCGGGCGACCTACTCTTCGTCCTTCAACTCAGTTATTTGAGGATTCTGGCCGCATATCGGGCAATTCGGATTGCGCTTGAGACTAATCCTGCGAAAGTCCATGGTAAGGGCGTTGTAAGTGAGCAGCTTGTTCGTGAGCAAGTTGCCGATTCCCAACAGGTATTTGACGGCCTCGGTCGCCTGGAGCGAGCCAATCACGCCGGGCAGGACGCCGAGGATCCCGGCGCGGGAACAGGCGTCCGCTGTCGCAGCAGGGGGGGCAGAGCCGAAGATGCAGCGATAGCAGGTCGTTTCACCCGGCAGGACGGTCATCAACTGACCTTCGAGTCGAAGAATGCCCGCATGAGAGAAGGGGACCAGCTCGAAGTGGCACGCATCGTTGATTAGGAACTTGGCGGAGAAGTTGTCCGTTGCGTCGATCACGAATTCGTACCCGCGGATAACTTGTCGAATATTGGCGGCCATAGCCCGGTGCTGGTAAGTGTTAACAGTTACATCAGGGTTGATCGCCAGCATCTTATTCTTCGCCGAGACGACCTTTTTCGCGCCGACGTCGTCGGTATGGTGAATAATCTGCCTTTGGAGATTGGCCAGGGCCACGTCGTCCGCATCCATAATGCCGATGGTGCCGACGCCGGCGGCGGCCAGGTACAGCGCCGCCGGCGAGCCGAGTCCGCCGACGCCGATGATCAGCACCCTGGAGGCAAGAAGCTTCTCCTGCCCGGCTTCGCCGATTTCTTCGAGCATTATATTTCGGCTGTACCTTTGTATTTGCCGTTCATTCAACACCATATCCGCTCCTTACGAAGCACAAGAGCTCCCCATCGTCGCCTCCTTCACCATTTGCCAGAAGTCTCATTCTCACTGGTGCGACTATAGGGAACAGCAGGAATTGTCGCATCTATGGGGGCGACTTTCAACGTCAAAAAAGCCAGCCAGAGCGGCCAGGTCTGTAAAACTTTTGTAAAAAGGCCGGGAGATGCGGATTTGCAGCGAACAGATCGGCTTGGCGCTATTACAATGGATGTGGTCTCTTGCGGGAAGTCGTACGGACGCAAGAATTCATGAATATTGCGAGGCTCGAAGATAATGAACGATGTGAGGTGCGTTTGTCGTGCTGGTGGATGCGTCTTGGCGATTTCGGCGGGGGTATTCTGTCTTTTGGCGACAGGCGTTAATGCGGAATCGCTCCCTGATGTTATTATTATCAAGGGCGTCCCGCATATACAGCAGGAGCCGGATTTTTGCGGCGAGGCTTGTATCGCGATGTGGCTGCAGAAGCTCGGGCATAATGTCACGCAAGAGGACGTATTCAATCTTGCCGGCGTGGATCCCGTGCTGGGCAGGGGGTGTATTACGGTCGATATGGCGAGGGTTCTCAGGCGAATCGGATTCGAGCCGGGCGATGTCCGGCACAAGATAGACCCGCGCAAATCCAAGTCGCAGTTGGAGGCCCAGTGGAAGATTCTGCTGGCAGATTTGCGGGCCGGCGTTGCCTCAATAGTCTGCATGCATTACGATGGTCGGCCCAAGGCGGCGGAGCATTTTCGTTTAGTGGTCGGGTATGACAGTAAGAAGGATGAGGTGATTTATCACGAGCCGGCGGAGAAGGACGGCGCATATCACCGAATGAAGCGGGATAAGTTCATCGAGCTTTGGCTCCTCAAGTACAAGAAGGACCAGTGGCTTGCGATACGTATGAGCCTCAGCGCCGAAAAGATAATCTTACCAAAATCTCCCGAAGGCTTCACCGATGCCGATTACGCCCGGCATATTATGAAGCTCAAGCCGACGGTGCCGAAAGGGTTCACGATTGTTTTGGAGAAGCCTTTTGTGGTTGTCGGCGATGAGCCTGCAAGTGTTGTTCGGTATAGGGCGGATCGAACCGTCAGGTGGTTTGCGGAGCGAATCGGCAAGCTGTATTTCAAAAAGGAGCCGCCTAAGATATACGATATCTGGCTGTTCAAGGA
>JAFGTU010000361.1 GCA_016933985.1 Sedimentisphaerales bacterium
CCAAATCATAGCCATTGGCGTCTCTGGGCAGCCGGTCGCCCTCGAAGAACTCATACGCCCCTGTTGCGGTGTTCTCGATCCTATAGACTTCGATCTGCTGCGTAACCATCGCCTTGAGCAGCGCCGCCGGATACCCGTTATGCTCGGCGCTCGTCTCGAACGCCGTCCGCGTATCCGTCTCGATCTTCTCTCGCTCGACCCCTTCCAGCTTGCCCCCCAACGCCATCGGCGCACAGTCGCCAATGCGAGTTTTTTCTTTCATTATTATATCTTCACACGCAACGCTTATCAGTGCCCCTGCCGATATGGCCTTCTTCGAGACGTATGCAACCGTTGCGGCCTTCGCATTTACCTCATGCAGAAAATAATCCGATATATCATAAGCCGCGAAAAGCCCCCCGCCGAAGGTATCGATATCGTAAATCAGGTAGTCAACGCCCTGCCCCAGCGCGGCGTTCGTTCTGCGTTTGATGGATTCGAGCAGCCCCTCATCGACCATGTCGTGGCAGGTAATAACCGCCGCCGTGGCGCTTCGCAGACCCGCCCGCGGCTCGTTCACATCGTTCGGCTCGCCCGCGGCGCTCCAGACCGCCACCGCTATCGCACAAAGCAAAAAGAGCCAAATTGGCCGCCGTGAATTCTTCATAATGCCGTGCATTATACCGCATCATCGCCCGGCCTGCAATGTCAACTCACAAATCTGAGGGATTTTTCATATCAATGCCGTCCCACTGCAGCCCCCCTATCACCGCCTGGGCGATATTCTTCAGGTGGTCGCCCACTTTTTCGACATTGTTGACCAGGTCGATGAATATCAGCCCCGTCTCCGCCGAGCACAGACCGGAAGTGATCCGCTCCATATGGCTGCGACGAAAATCCATCTGCATCTGGTTCACATGGCCCTCATTGACCAAGGCCGACTTGGCCGCATCTATATCGTTGTTCTCCAGAGCCTTGAGAATACATCCAAACATTTGTTCTATCTCTTCTACCAGGTGGCCGATCTCCGACACCGCCAGGTCGCTAAACACGAGCCTTTGCTCGATCTTCCGCTCGGTTATTTCCACGATATTGACGGCGTGGTCGCCGACACGCTCCAAGTCGTTAACTGTGTGAATCAAAACCGGAAGTTCGATGGATACCTCATCTGATACCTGCCTTCGCGCCAAAACGGAAAGATACGACGTTATCTCGTACTGTAATTCATCGATATAGTCCTCTACTTGCCGCACCGCCTCCACCTTCCTCCTGTCATCCGCGAGTATCGCGCTGATGCTCTCCTCAAGCGCGTGCTGTGCCGCTTTTGTCATCACGATGATTTCGCGTTTTGCCTGTTCGAGAGCCAGGCCCGGCGTGTCAAGCAGGTGTTCCTCCAGGATAACGGGTTTTGCCCTCAAGTCGCCCGCCTTTGCAGGGACCAGCTTTATAACGACCTTCTCCAACAACCCTGCCATCGGCAGAAATATGCACGAGTTGGTGACGTTGAAAACCGTGTGTGCTACTGCTATAGAGCCCATAATCGTGCTCGGGCCCAGCTCCCACGGAGAGATTGCCACAACCAACGTCTCGAACCACCCCAGATACACAAATGGGCACGCAACAATTGTCCCAAAAACGTTGAACAGGCTATGTGCCCACGCCGCCCGTTTCGCGTTGACATTCGCTTGCAGCGCAGCAAGCTGAGCCGTTATCGTCGTGCCTATATTGCTCCCTAATACAAACGGTATCGCAACTCCAAGCACGTCATGCCAATCGCTTCCGAACGCCCCCTTCATCGCCAGGAGCTGGACAATAGCCACCGCCGCCGAGCTGCTTTGAAGAAGCATCGTTACTATGGCCCCCGCCATAATCGCCAGGATAGGTCTGTTGCCCAATGAAATGAAAAGCTCTTGCACCCTCGGACTTTTCTCGAGCGGGCTAAAGGCATCCTTCATGAAATCAATGCCCACGAACAATATCCCAAAGCCCAACATGATTTGCCCGATGTTCTTGGTTTTCCGGGTCTTGCCCAGCGTCATCATCAGGAAACCAATCCCAACAGCAGGGAGCGAGTAGATCGTAATGTTAAGGGCCCCGACTCCTGATATGGAAACAAGCCACGCCGTCGCGGTCGTCCCGACGTTTGTGCCGATAATCACGCATATCGCCTGCTTGAGCGTGAGCAGCGCCGCATTCACAAAGCCTATCACCATTACGGTGGCGGCCGAGCTTGATTGAATCAGCGCCGTAACGCCCGCACCGACAAGAAAAGCGACAAACGGCTTCCTCGTCAGCGATTCCACGATTCGCCTGAGCTTCCGGCCCGCAGCCTTCTTCAGCCCCTCCGACATTAGACCCATCCCGAAAAGAAACAGTCCCAGTCCGCCCACAGTCCCGATTATCGCCTTGAATACAATGTTGTCTGTCATAATGGTCCTTCGAAAAAACCAACTATATCTCTCGCAAATATGCTCCTAAGCATCGTCAACGTCTTTTCCAGCGCCGGCCACAACTCTGAACTCAGCCCCATCCCACTGCAAGCCTCCTATCACCGCCTGGGCGATGTTGGTAAGATGGTCGCCGATTTTCTCCACGTTGTCAACCAAGTCGATAAATATCAGTCCCGTGTCTGCCGTGCACGCCCCCTCGGTCATACGCTGCACGTGACTGCGTCGAAGATCTATCTGCATCTTGTTGAATTTGTTCTCACACACCAGGGCTGATTTGGCCGCCTCAACATCGTTGTTCTTCAGCGCCCCTATGATGTAATCGCACATCTGTTCCGCCTCTTTCCTCAATTCACCGGCCTCTGAAACCGCCGAATCACTGAATGGCAGCTTCTGCTCTATTTTCCGCTCGGCAATTTCCACAATGTTTTCCGCGTGATCGCCAATCCGCTCTAAGTCGTTTATCGTGTGCATCAGCACGGGAAGCTCCGCCGACATCTCCCCCGAGATTTCCCTCTCCGATAAAGCCGCCAGATACGACGTAATTTCATACTGAAGGCTGTCGGTTATGTCTTCCATCGTCCGCGCGATGTCAAGCTTCCTTCTGTCATCGTCAACAAGACCCTCGATGGCCCGCATCACCGCCCTTTTCGCAACCTGCGCCATACGCACTATCTCCCGCCTTGCCTGCTCGACCGCCAATTCCGGCGTGGCCAATAGGTGACGCTCGAGGACCATCGGCCGAGCCAGCAGGTCGCCTGGTTTCTCCGGCACAATCCTCACTACAGTCTTCTCCAGAAGCCCCGTCAGAGGCAGGAAGAACACGGCCTCAAACGTCTTTATCGTTGTATGAGCAATGGCAATGGACGGCATGATTGTTTCTTCCGTTAGTTCCCACGGCGCAATCACGCGAACAAGTCTGGCGATCCACCCAATAAGCCAAACGCAGATAAGCGCGCCTATAATGTTGAAAGTTGTATGCGCCCATGCCGCCCGCCGCGCGTTCAGATTCGCGCGGAACGCTGCAAGCTGGGCGGTCACCGTCGTGCCGATGTTACTGCCCAGGATGAACGGTATCGACGCGGTGAGCGCCATGTCCCAGTTGGTGCCGAATGCCCCGCTCCACGCCAGAAGCTGAATGCTGGCGACTGCCGCCGAGCTGCTTTGAATAAGGGTTGTTATGATCAGCCCTGCCATAAGCGCCAGGATGGGGGTGCCCGCCGCCTTTACAAAAACCTCCTGCGTCCGGGGGCTTTTTTCCAATCCGTCAAAGCCCCCCTTCATAAAATCTATCCCGATGAACAGAATGCCGAATCCGAGTACGATTTCTCCAATGTTCTTGGCCGTCCGCGTCTTGCCGAAGATCTGCAGACCAAAGCCGATCGCTACGGCAGGCAGCGCATAATTGGTGATCTTAAACTCGAACCCGGATATTGAGACCAGCCACGCCGTGGCCGTCGTCCCGATGTTCGTGCCGATAATCACCGATATAGCCTGCTTGAGAGTCAGCAGACCCGCATTGACAAAACCAACAACCATCACCGTCGCCGCCGAGCTTGACTGGATTAGAGCTGTAATCCCTGCCCCGACTAAGCAGCCGGTAACGCGGTTTCTCGTCATTGATTCGAGGATGCCCCTGAGCTTCCGGCCGGCAGCCTTCTTCAGCCCCTCCGACATCTGAATCATGCCAAACAGGAACATGCCAAGCCCCCCCGCCACGCCAAAAATCATTTCTTGGATCATATTCATCAGCTACGGATACAATCAATCACACGCTCGCCTGCCGCAAACCACAAGAGACTTCGGGGCTTTCAATTATACAGGCTTAACGTCTTTCTATGACCAATCGTAGGGTAGCCGCTCCTTTACTGTGCCGCCGGACAGAGCTATTGCCCGTCGGCCAATTGCTGTTTTATTCGCAGTTTCAGGTCAATTCCATCCCATTGGAGCCCGCCTATTACCGCCTGTGCGATATTCGTCAGGTGGTCCCCGATTTTCTCGATATTATCCACTAAATCGATAAATATCAGGCCGACCTCGGCCGTGCAGGCCCCTCCCGTCATCCTCGCCACGTGGCTGCGCCGAAACTCTACTTGCATTACGTTGAGATTGCTCTCATTGCCCAGCGCGGATTTGGCCTCATCCAGGTTGTTATCCCTCAGCGCCGCGATAACGTGGTCAAACATCTGATGGATCTCCGTCGCTAGCTGCCCCGCCTCGCCTATTGCCGCCTCGCTGAAGAATTGTTTCCCGTCGATTTTTCGCTCCGCGATCTCCGCTATGTTCACGGCGTGGTCGCCGATACGCTCCAAATCGTTCACCGTATGCAGGAGCACCGGCAGCTCCACCGAAACCTCCTGAGACAATTGTCGGCTGGACAGCTCAGACAGATACGACGTGATTTCATATTGGAAGGTGTCGGTTATATCTTCCATCTTGCGCACGGCGGCAAGCTTGACTTTGCTGTCCTCAAGCAATCCCTCGATAGCGGCAAGGACCGCCTTCTTCGCCGTTTCAGCCATCCGCACGCTTTCGTGCTCGGCTTGTTCAAGGGCTATTACCGGTGTATCCAGGAGATGTCTTTCCAGTGCGGCGGGCGCCTGCGCCAATTCGGCCTGCGTAACGGGCAGAATCTTCATTACTGCCCATTCCAAAACGCCGATCATCGGCAGAAACACCAGTGTGTTGGCTATGTTGAAAGTGCTGTGCGCGATGGCTATGTGCACCATAATGGTATTCTGCGAAAGGTGAAACGGGCTGACCCACTCGACAATGGTGGCGAACCAGCCCCAACAGACCAGAGGCAGTATGTACGCAACGCCGAAGACATTGAACATCGTATGCGCCATCGCAGTCCGCTTGGAGTTTCGCGATGCCCTCAGCGCCGCAATCTGCGCCGTTATTGTCGTGCCGATATTATCCCCGAGAATATACGGTATCGTAACTCGCAGCACCAAGTCCCAGTCGCTTCCAAACGCTCCCTGCAAGGCCAGCATCTGCACCATAGCGATTGACGCCGAGCTGCTCTGCAGAAGCATTGTCAGTGCAGTCCCGGCCAGCACCGCAAGCAGCGGATTGTGACCCAGCCAGACCAACGTTTTCTGCACACCTTGGCTATCCTCTACACCGGCGAATCCCTCCTTCATGAAATGGATCCCGAGAAACAGGATGCCAAAACCGAGGAGTATCTCGCCGAAGCTCTTTTGTTTCTGTGTTCTGCCCCCCAGAGTAAAGAAGAAGCCAACTCCCACTATCGGCAGAATATAATCCGTAATCGTGAATAAGCCGAACACCGAAACCAGCCAGGCCGTAAACGTCGTCCCGATATTCGCACCCAAGACAACGCAAATCGCCTGCTTGAGCGTCAGAAGACCTGCATTGACGAACCCAACCGTCATAACAGTCGTCGCGGAGCTCGATTGTATCAGGCAGGTCACCCCGGTGCCCACCAGAACGGCTATTAGGCGGTTCCTCGTAAGGGAAGCAAGGATGTTCTTCAGCTTCTGCCCCGCCACCTTCTTGAGCCCGTCGGACATCAGGCCCATTCCGAATAAAAACAGGCCCAGCCCCCCTACCGTCCCGAATATCATTTCTCTGACCATATTTCTTCTTCTACTGGAACAAATCGTAGCGCGGCCCGCAAGCCGCCAAACACTGCCCCACCACCCCATTAGGCTTACAGACTGCCTGTTTCGACGTGCTTTTACCCGATTTCATCCAACCGGTCAACGGTGAACTGACCAAGAAAGTGAATAATAAATAATACCTTCAGGCCAATCCCCTCAGTATCTCCACCCCCTGCCGAATCCTCTCGTCGCTGGTCGCGTAGCTGATCCGGAAATGCGTATCTCTCTCGCTAAATACATTCCCAGGTATTATCAGAACGTTCTTTTCCATTGCCTTCTCTGCAAACTCCGTCGCCCTGCCGCCAGGCGCCGTAATAAACGCATAAAACGCCCCCTCCGGCCGAACAAGGTGGAATTTGTCCCGAAGACCGTCGTAAATAAGGCCGCGTTTCTTCCCGTAAGCATCCACCGCCTCGCTTACGTCGCAATCCATTGCCGTAATCGCCGCCTTCTGGAGCGGCGTCGGCGCGCAGACAAACGTATATTGCTGCACCTTCGTCATCTCCTCGATGACCGCCCGCAGCGGCTCGCCCGCAGCAACATACCCCAACCGCCAGCCGGGCATCCCGTAAGACTTGCTGAACCCTCGCATCAAAAGCGTCTTATCGTAGTATTTCGCGATACTCGGGCACGGCCCGTCATAGCAGAATTTCTCGTAAATCTGGTCGCTCATCACGAGGACATCTTTTTCCGCCGCCGCCCTCGCCAGGGCCTCAAGTTCACTGGCCGTATAAACCACACCCGTCGGATTCGCCGGCGAATTGCAGATTATCATCTTGGTCCTGTTGGTAATCGCCGCGGCAATCTTCTCCACCGGGAGGCGAAACTCCGGATAGCTATCGACAAAGACGCACCGCCCGCCCAACATATTCACAAGGTGCTTATAAATCACAAAGTAAGGATCCGGTATTATCACCTCGTCACCCGGATCGATAAGCGCCATAAATGCCAGCAACAGGCCGCCACTTACCCCACTGCTAATCAATACAGAGGGACTCTCCCAACCAAAATCTCCCTTGACCTGCTCTGCGATCTTTGCTTTCAGCTCCTCGTCTCCGGCAGTTTGCGAATACCTATTCTCGCCGTCCCGAATGGCCCTGATCGCGGCCTCCTTAACAACCTCCGGCACATCAAAATCAGGCTGACCAATAGAGAAATTAACCGGATCCTCAAGCTTCGCCCCCAGCGCAAAAACCTTCCGAATCCCGCTCGCATCAATCCTGCCGACTCGTTCTGAAAGCATATTTTTCATAGTGCAAGCATAATACCCAACTGCCTCGCATAATCAACAGAAATCCTCCGTTCAGCGCATTCACTTCGGCACCGGCTGTTCTTCCTGGTTTTTGCTTGCTGCCGCCGTTGAACAAGGCGAGATTGCTTCGTCGTCCCCAGAGGACTCGTCGCAATGACACAAAACGCCTTCTTCAGGTCACTGCAACTCCCTTAGGGGCGCAGCAACCTCGAGATGTTACTTGGAGACCTTTCCAACAGCCCCACAGCCCTCCTACTGTTTCAGAGCCGCCTTTATTTCGGCTATTGTTACTCCGAGTGTCGCTTTTGCAATAGGCTCGAGGTCGGCCTCTTTACCTTGCAGGTGGAAAGTCCGATGCGTGTGCTCGATATAAAAATTCGGGTCCATCACGGCCGCGGGCGACGAGGTCTCCAGCTCATAAAAAGGCCCCAGAGGCTTGCCGCCGGGCTCGGCGGGACCGTCGTTGTAGGAATTGACGACATCGCCTTTATACGGCTCGTCCTGGATTTCCCACATCGAGTTGACATAATCCTGTGCGTTGGCCGGTTTGTTGTACTGCACTATGGTCAGGACCTTGTTAACGGCGTCATAGCTGCCGCAGACCGGCCTTGCCCGCCTCGGTGGGATTCCTATCTTGCTCCGGTATTTTCCGTCGCCGCTGAAGAACAGCACGCCCATGCCGACGACCAGTCTCTCAGCGGGGACCTTCCCGAAATAGGCGTCGTTGACGATTGGCCCGCCAATACGCACCGGGCTTGCCTTATAGGGGATGACAATCGTTGTAGCAGGCGATGGATTGAACATCCCGAGTATCCAGATGGATAGCGCACCGGTCTCTTTTGCCCAGGCCTCCTCGCCGGTATTGGTAATCCTGTTCTTAGATTCAAAGGCAACGAGCTTGACCTCATCGCCCGGCGTGACTCCCAGTTTCTCGACGGCTTCGGCCTTTTCCAGGACCTTGACCGTGCGATCCGCCCGAAGCTTGAAGATTGTCTCGGAGTAGTTCTCAAGCTCCATATCCTTCTTGAAGACAGCGCTGTTCTCGGTGCTCGATACAAGCTCAAACGGCTCGGTGTCTATGGCAGCGGGTGTAAACCAGTGTTCGAGGTCGAATTCCACGCCCTTCTTGAAGAAGATTGAGAACTGTCCGCCTTCGGGGCCGAGCCAGAACCGGTCCTCTCCTCCGAATACATTAATGTGCTGTTGAATCTTGCCGGAGGCGATCAGCTCACGGTTAATCCAGCCGAAACTCAGCCCCTCAGGCCCGTTTGCGCTGCTGGTCATAATTCGTCCCTGCATCGCCGCTATCACGGCCACCTGGCTCTTGCCCGTCGAATCGGACAGAACGATAACGTCCGCGTGATCCTTGAGAAACGCCAAATCGTCGGCAAATGTGGTTCCAGACACTGTTGAATCCTCCTTTTTGCAGCCGGCCAGGAATATGATGCCGGCGACAATGGCCATTAGTACTACACGTCTCATCTTGTCTCCTATGTCAAAAACTTGCTCCTTACTTGTTCGTCAACCGTCCATACTCAGACACGCAATCCGGATTATACACAGTCTGATATTGGGGTAGTAGAATAATACCCTGCCGACTTATTGTCAACCCGGACTTTCCTTTTCTAAACGTTTAGCGGTCGCCGCAGCGGCAACCAGCCGGAACAATTGCAGTTAGGATGCAAATCTGCCGATTATTTTCTCGGCGGATGTCTTTGCCTATTGACGGTTGGCCGTTCAGTTGGTAGTAATTGGCAACCGCCAATATCCCGCCCGAGGCGGGCAGGTCTGTTCGGGGCCTGTGCATTTGGATTCTGTTAAGGTGGAATAGAAGCGTCTGGCTATGGCTGAGAAAATAGTTAAAGTTGGGATGGTTGGTTTTGGCACTGTCGGCACCGGCGTTGCCAAATTGATTCTCGAAGACCACGACCGCATAACAGCAAAGACAGGCATTCGTCTGGAGCTTGCGTGTGTTGTTGATGTCGATACGCACAGGCCGCGCCCCGTTAAGCTGCCCAATGGCATTCTTACCGATGATTTGAATCGGCTGCTCGGCGATGGCGCTATCGAGATCGGCGTCGAAACGGTCGGCGGAACAACTGCCGCAAAGGACGTCCAACTGGCGATGCTCGCGGCGGGCAAGGACGTGGTAACGGCGAATAAGGCGCTCCTTGCCGAGCACGGCAACGAGCTTTACCGGGCCGCCCGCAACAACGGGCGGTGTATAGCGTTCGAGGCCAGTTGCGCCGGCGGAGTGCCGATTATCTCTGCAATTAGAAACGGATTGACGGCGAACAACATCACGGGCATATATGGCATCGTCAACGGGACATGCAACTTCATCCTCTCAAATATGACTGCTAAGGGCGAGGATTTTGCCGCGGCGCTCGCTGCCGCCCAGGCAAGGGGCTTTGCCGAGGCCGACCCGGACCTTGATATCAGCGGCGGAGACAGCGCGCATAAGCTGGCGATTCTCGGTTCGATTGCATTCGGATATGAGATAACGCTCGACGACATATTCGTCGAGGGGATCGAATCAATTTCCAGCGACGATATTCGCTACGGCGACGAAATGGGCTATTGCCTCAAACTCCTTGCAATCGGGCAAATGGACGAGCACGGCAGGGTCTCTTTGCGCGTGCATCCGTCCTTTATCGCCAAGGACAACGCCATTGCCCGTGTCAGCGGGTCGTTCAACGCTGTGAGCTTATTCGGCAGCGCGGTTGGGCAGGTTATGTTTTACGGTCGCGGCGCCGGGATGATGCCGACCGCCAGCGCTATTGTCGCAGACATAATCGACGTGGCGCTTGGCAATTCCGGCAGGACTTTTCGGCAGTTGAACCTCAAGCCGAGGAGCGAGGTCGAGCCGCTGATACGAAAGATCGGCGATATTGAGAGCAGGTTCTACATTCGGGTAATGGCCAAGGATCAGCCTGGGGTGGTGGCGACTTACGGCAGGATACTAGGAGAGCACAGAATAAGCATCTCCGGCGCGCTGCAGCACGAAGGAAGCGGGCCGGATAATACTGTGCCAGTGGTGATAACCACGCATGTTACGCGACAGAAGAACGTCACGGCGGCCTTGAACGACCTCGCCCAAGAGGATGTATTTGGCGGCAGGCCGGTCTGCATCAGGATTGTTGATATTCCCGAGGACAAGGATTAGGCCCTGATCTATGGGCAACACACAGATGACAAAATATGCAATTATCGTTCCGGACGGCGCCGCAGATGAGCCTCTTGAGGATTTTGACGGCGCGACTCCGCTGGAAGCCGCCGAGACCCCGAACATGGACAGGATAAGCGCCGAGGGCAGGCAGGGTCTGGTGCGAACCGTCCCTGCCGGTATGGAGCCGGGTAGTGACGTC
>JAFGTU010000362.1 GCA_016933985.1 Sedimentisphaerales bacterium
GGTTCTGCGGCGTGTCTGTTCCAAGTGGTGCCTGGTTGGGGGGCGTTGAGGGCGTTGCGGTGCGACCATCCCCATCCCGATAAGAGACATCGGGATGAGGCTGCCACCCGGTCGATTCGCTCGGCTGCTGCTCGGCCAGATTCTTCGCCTTCGGCTCAGAATGACAACGCCAGGCTGCCACCCGGTGCGGGCATTACTCAGAAGTCATCGGTTTCGATTGTGTGGGGGAGGCGGTTTAGGGGGCAGGTGGGGCATTTTGGTTTTGGCTTGCAGAATTCTTTGCCGAGGCGAACGAGCAGGGCGTGGTATTCGTTGAAGAGCTGCACATCCGGCTGGAGGTTGGATTGGAAGAGGTCCTGGAGCTGGTCGTAGCCTGCTTCGGATTCGATTAGATGGTGGCGGACTGCGACGCGGGCGGTGTAGGCGTCGACTACGAAGACGGGCCTGTCGAATGCGTAGAGGAGGATTGAGTCGGCGGTTTCGGGGCCGATGCCTTTTACGCCGAGAAGATTCTCTCTTAGCCGGTCGGTGTCGAGGGCTTGGAGATTTGCGAGGCGGCCATCGTGGTTTTCAAAGAGCCAATCCAGGAAGCTCATCAGGCGTTTTGCCTTTATGTTGAAGTAGCCTGCCGGGCGGATAAGCTCGGCAAGGCGAGAGTGGTCGAGGTCGTGAAGGGCCTCGGGTGTCAGGCGGCCGGCGGATTTGAGATTCGCTATTGCCTTTTCGACGTTGGCCCAGCTTGTGTTCTGGGTTAGTATGGCTCCGGTTATGACTTCGAATTGCGTTTCTGCGGGCCACCAGTGCTGGGGGCCGAAGGCATCGAAGAGCAGGTCGTAGATTTGCGATAATTGTCGGCCTATCATTTTATTGCCTGTTGCAGGTTGGGCGTTTTTGCGTTAGACTCTGCGCGATTCCGGGTGGGTGGTCAACTGATTTTCGGGCTTGTAAGAGAGAAAAGTGACGAAGAAAGCGAAGAACAACAGAGAATCACAGGCGAGAGAAAAGAGCAGGAGCAGTACGAGCCAACTGTTCAACTTCGCTCAGAATTCTTACCTTGAGCGGACGAGCCGGCCGATTTACGCAATTTGGTTCTTGTTGCCGTTCATCGTCTTCTACGAAATCGGGACGATCCTGATCAATACGGACGTGCTGAACCAGTCGCAGACCCGCGTGGTGGCGTTTGTGTGGCTGCGTCAATCGCTGGAGTCGATCGGCTTCGGGGGCAAGCTTGCGTGGATGGCGCCTCCTTTCGTGGTGGTGGCGATCCTTGTCGGACTGCAAATCGCTTCGCTGAAGCGCTGGAGCTTCGACGTGCGGGATGTCTTGTCGATGGCGGCGGAGTGTATTGCTCTTGCGGTTCCGCTGATTGTATTGATTCTATTTCTGAACAGTCTGGGGTCGCCACAAAACGATGCCGGTCAGTTCACGAGCGGTTCTGCACAGGTGCAAAGCCGGTTTGGCGCGGGCCCGGGCGAAGTTGTGGCGCTCATATCGGCACGGAACGGGGGCGGGACAGCGAACCGGTTACTGGAGGATATCATTACTGGAATTGGGGCGGGGATTTATGAGGAGCTTGTGTTTCGGCTGATTTTGATATGCCTGCTCATGGCCATTTTTCAGGATGTGCTTAGGCTTCCGCACAAGAGCTCGATAATACTATCGGTGTTCATATCGGCTGCATTGTTCAGCGCGCATCACCACATAGTCTTTCTCGACGGTCATTTGGGTCGCATCACGGATTTTAACTGGACGAGTTTCAGTTTTCGGACTATGGCTGGTATTTATTTTGCAATTCTTTTTGCGATTCGCGGGTTCGGAATCACAGCGGGCACGCACGCCTTCTACGACATCATTGCGGCGATTCTGAACGTTTTTTTCTTCTCGGAAAGATAACCGCGAGCGGGTTTCGATTTTTTTTGCGGCTTTGTTGAAAAAAACTCGTCGCTGTTAGTCTTTTAGATTTCCGCGCTTGCGAGATATTCGTCCTATAAGGGGAAGTATCGGCCTTATCAGTACTGAAAATAAGCTTGAAATGGAGATGCAATTCTTGTATAATAGGCAAAGAATAGAAGACGATTGTTTGAGTTGGGATTACGCCTTTATGGAAACACCTCACATCAACGTAGCGATTGACGAGCTTACCTTCAGCCTATTCCAAAGACCCCTGCATCCGGAGCTGTTCCAGATCTATTCTCAGAGGCAGTTGAAGACTGAGAAATATGAGTCGATTATCTGGGTCACGGGTTGCACTCATGTTGTAAGCGTCTTCGCCGGGGACTCCTGCCTGACCGAGGTTGTCAGCGGGCCGGGGCAGATGCTGCCGCACCGAGGGCTGATCGAGCGTTTCCAGTTCCGCGGGCCGAGGAGCCACAAGTGCACGCTGAGCAAGGGCGTAAGCTACATGACGGATTTCCAGGTTGAGAAGATGAGCGCCAACCTGTACCGCCAGAGCCATACGGACCTGGAGCGATTCGCGCGGAATCGCGGCGTGTTCGTGAAGTTCCCCGAGCAGGAGGACGGCGGGCTTCAGCCTTTCTGCTACGTCGATTTCGAGGCCAGGCGGACGGAGCTGCACATCCACACCTTCGCCGCCTATCCCGAACAGGTGACAATGATAAAGACCCAGTCGCTGTTCGACTTCCAGTAACATGCCTAGATCCTGGGAAGGTCCGCAATAGACTATCCGCATAACGAGAAGTGCTGATCCCGAGCCGCCACCTTTTGCGCAATTTCCTCCCTCGACGCTTAGAAGAATGCCGCCGGCGGCCGCTGCAAATTCTCCCGCACCTTGATGACATGACCGGGCAAGGCATGCTTACAGTCTAAAAATTATGGGGTATTTGACAAAGGAGGGGAGACAAACGTTACTGTTACCGGGGCGTTTTCTCCTTCAAATTCCAGAAGCAACGTGCCGCTGGCAAAGGTTGCACATGATTGGAGTCTCTTAATGGTGACAATCAATTGGCTTTTGTCCTGTAGTAAATCCTTCAACGATATAAACTCCAGAGTGTCGCTCTCGAATGTTTGAGCGAGCAGCCGGGGCTTTTTACCATCGGGTCTTGCGGCAGATAATGTGTACTCATCTTTATCGGCGGTGACGAAGACTATTGGAGGCGAGACTTCGATTGTGGGCGGTGCCGCCGCTACGTCGGCTTGTGCTTGTAAGAGCTTTTTTGCCTTTGACGCCGCAGTTAGTAGCTCTTCATCTTTTACAGGCGATACGGCAAGACTATTTGAAGCTAAAGAGCATGGATCGACGGGCGGTTGTTGAACTTGCCTGGACTCGCCGACCACATATTTGATATTGTATCTTTCGTCATACACGACGGTTCCATCAGGAAAGGCAAAATCAAACAGATTATCAGAAATTGGCTCATTTGCTTTCATCTGCTCCACTACGGAAACAACCGTGAAATCCCGATCTGAGTAGGTATATACGTAAGGAACCCAAAGTCCTTCTGCGGTCCGGCGAAAGTCACTACATTGGGTTGTGAAAATAGTAGTCCCGGTATATTTTACATATTCCTTCTTAGCCGGAATATAGTCTTTGGAAGGATCTACGTGTAATATAAAAATGGGGGCTTTTTCATAATCACCCATTGGGACTTTCAATATATAACAATTGCTGTCGTTGTCAAAACTGCACGTCGCCTCTTTTATATTCATCTTTTCCCAGGGAAATCCAAAAAGGCTCCACATGGTCCCGTAGGCGCTCTCAAAACCTTGATCCAGCTCTAATGAAGATTCGGAGAATATGCCCGGTGCGATAACACCGTGTGGTCTTCGATTATCCGGCGCTTCTTCCAAGCGCTTAGAACTCTCCGGCGCAATGAGATAAGTATTGATGGTGGTTGGCGTGTAACCTTCGTGAGGTATCTCGTCAAGATGCTCGTAACTGGTTCTTATGATTCTGCTATACCGCTTGTTCCTGGTCCAGCGCGCTGTGATATCCAGTGTAAGTGTTATCTTGGAGTCATTGTCCGCTTTTTGATAGTTCGTCACTGTTTTCTTCACATCGAAAGTACTGTATCGTTCGCGTGAGGCCTTCATTAACAAGACAAGCTGTTCGGGGGCGAGATTCGGATCCGCAATCGCAACTGTGGAAATAAAGCACCCCGTCAGAATAACAACCAAGAGACGTAGTGAGACGGAACGGTTCATAGCTTGATCTCCCATCTAAATAGTTTTAAGCCGTTATTTTGTCATCCCTTATTCTTTACCATCTACATTACCACATGTAAACAAAGGCGCAAAAGATTAGTAGTGGCATTGCCTAACCCATGCGAGGTCAGGTGGATGCTCATCGCCAAGTTTGCACTCACCGAAATCTGTAGTTGTAGGCTTGCAATAACCCTTACTAAGGTTACACATACCACTAACCTTACGACGCGGGTTGCACTTGTGTCCTGAATCATAAACACAATCTGGCCATGAGCCTGGTGTTTTACAGAGTTCCTCCACCGTGGAGTCATAGCACCCATAGTCCTCCTCAAATTCTTCACAGTCTACATCGCGCTCACAAAGCGGGGCGTTAAAACATGTTGTGCTGGTGGTTTTGCAGTCATCAGGGCAGCCGCCGTAAAGGGCCACTTGAAGATCTAATGACAATGGACTCTCACCGCCTTCATTTTCGAGCCAGTCAGCGGCCAGTTGCCTGAGAATATCCAGGTTCAAGATCGCCGATTCCGCGTCATCTCGTATTTCCGCTTCTGCGCCGTATATCAGGATAGATGTGCCATCCCATCTTGTCTGTTGGTAGGTATCCTCTTGCGAGAAGGCCAGGTCGATCAGCTTCGGCTCCTCGGCCCCATCGAGAGTAACGGCTTTACCTGATCCGGTGGGAATACAGAGAATAAAATGGCCAAATTCCCGGGCACTTGTCGGCGATATGTACTGGACAAACGGTTTATCGATCTTTGCCATCTTATCGAGTTCGAATTTCACCGCTCGCGCGGAGATTCCATTCTCTTTGAGCGTAGCAACCAACTCATAAATACTCACGGAGTCACTCTTGTCCAATTGCATCTCTTTAACGATAAATTCAATCGGCTTGGTCAATCCATAATGATTCAGGGTGTGCCAAACGACATAGGCCCCGCAATATTTATCGCCAAATCTCCGATAGCAGTCATTCAGCAGATGCTGCGCATAGCCGGTATATGTCTCATGAGGCGTCAATTCTGTTATCACTTTCTGAAATATGGCTATGGCTGTACTGAAGTAGTTCTTGGCTTCTTTAGAAAGACCTTCGTTCTCTTTGGCATAAGCCTTATTGTAGTATTCCTCTCCGAGAGTGAATACCACCCTGGCCAAGTGCGGATTGTCACTATATTCGACAATGATGGCATCAATAGCCGCTTCGACGGCGGCGTCATTGCCGAGCGCTACATTCGTTTTAGCCATATCCATTTTAGCCCATATCGCCTGCTCGGCCTCGGGCCAACTGTCTATAACAAGCTGGTCCAGTTGGTCGGCCTTGTCGTATTTTTCGAGCTTGCGGTACTCATACGCTGTATCGTGAACAGCCCTCGCTATCAATGAGTTATCGGAAAATTCGGACAGTAGCTTCACAACTGCAATCTCAGCATTAGGATCATCCCCGGCCGCAAGATAAGACTTTATCAAGTCCGCCTGCGACCATAATGCGTCTTCCGAGTCGGGCCAATTGGCCACCACGTGTTTGTATAGCACGTTGGCCTGTGAGTACTTCTTCAACTCGCGACAATACTGCCCGATCTCCCAGACGGCCCTTGCCGCCCCCGGATTCTTAGAAAAATTGCCTACCAATCCCCCGATGGCAGCTCCCGCGCCGGCGTCATCCTTAAGGGTCAGATAAGTCTTCACCAAATCCATCTGCGCCTTCAACCCGTGTTCCGAGTCGGGCCAATTGGCTGTTATATGCTGGTATAAGCGGATGGCCTCCGCATATTTCTTGTGCTCCCCGAAACACTGGGCAGTGTCCCACGCCGCCCTTGCGATGAGCGGACTATCGGCAAAACCTGTAAGCAATCCTTCAACGGCAGCCTCGGCGTTCGCTTCGTCCCCGGCCGCGAGATAGGACTTTATCAGGTCCGCCTGCGACCATAAGGCGTGCTCGGAATCAGGCCAATTAGCCGTCACACATTTATAAAGCTCATTAGCCTTCTCGTATTTGCCGGACCAGCGGTAATGCTGTGCTACATCGTGGACGGCCCTTGATATTAGCGGATGATCGGAGAAATCGCGAAGCAGCACGTCCGTCGCAGCCTGGGCATTCGGGTTCATTCCCCGGTCAACGTAATACTTCGCTATATCCATTTGACCGAGTAACGCGCAGTCGCTTTGCGGCCAGGCGTCTATCACGTATTGGTCAAGCTCGTTGGCCTTGTCGTTCTTATCCGCCCCTCGGTAACGGTACGCTATATCGTGGACCGCCTGCGCTAAGCCCTCCTGGGCGGAAAAGTCGGCGATTAATTCTCCCAAAGCCGTATCGGCCTCCACCAGCCTGTTTGTGGCAATATAGAGGCAGACAAGCTGCTTCTGAGCCTGTAAGCCGTAGTCGCTCCCCGCCTGCCATGCGACGATTGCCTTGTAAAGCTGCTCCGCCTGCTCGTACTGGCCTTTTTCCTCGTAAGCCCGCGCCTGCTCAAGATCGTCCTTAGCATCCGCAAAAACACGCTGCGACGGCCCGAAGACCAGAATTGATGCCAGAATGGCGACTACGAAGTGTATTCTCGTGCGCATTGCTCATACCTCCCAAATCAATGCCTTCCCAACCGCAAACGACCTGCCTGCCCACAGAGAACACACGGCCATCCTCGCAGATGACCCGCCCTCAAAAGCAAACCGGCCCGGCCGAACACTATGTCAATAAACGTCTCGCGCTATCAAAGAATCCACACTGTAACTATCAGACTACCCCCCCTAAACGGATGTGTCAAGAAAATAATGAAAAAAAGTGGAAACTATTTTCCCCTGTGAGGGTTAATCCGGCCTCCCGGTTAGGCTTGCAGTACCGAGTAGGCGGGGTCGGGCAATCATTGACAGGTGGTGCAGCCATGACCTGGTGCGAGCTTGGTTGCGGCCAAATGGGGTATTTTAGGTGTTTTGCATTTGGACGTTTTGGCGGAGGACGTCCATTTTGGTTCGGATTTCCTCGGCCATTTTGCTATTGGGGAAGTCATCGACAATCTGCTGGCCGATTTCCAGGGCGCTGTTCCACTGCTTTTCGGTAATCAGGAGCGAGAACTGTTCGCCGAGGTTGTGGAGCTTTGCTCTGAAGACGTCCTTGGCCGTTTCCTGCAGAGCAAGGGCCTCATTAGGCGTAAGATAATGGTCGAGCTCTTTGAGGATTTCGAGGCTGCGGTCGGTCTCCTGCTGGTTGACGGCGTCGTCCCAGGCGGCGAGAAGGATGCGTTTTCGCTCTTCCTTCTTGTCGAGCAGGTTTTGGCGCATCGACTTTGCGCGTTCGCCGTCCGGAGACGCCTTTATCAGCTCTTCAATCTGGTTGCTGGCCTGGATCCATTGACAGTCATCCATTAACTTGTCAATGTGCGCGATTATTTGATTCGTGCGTTCTTGAGCGGTTGCGGTGCGGTATTTCTCGGCCTGGCTTCTCAAGTCGTCGGCCAGGTCGCTATACTCCGGGCGTTTGGCGATCTCATCTATTACGGTTTTTGCGCCGTCGAAGTCCTGCATCTGGAGCTTTTCGAAGACGGCCTGCCTGAGAGAGAGCCTGTCGGCGTCGCGAAACGCGATGGACTTGGCGGTTTCGCTGACGCGGGTACTGTGGTTGATTTGGGCCAGTCCTGTGCTGATCTTTTCAAGCGCGCCGGTGAGGCCTTCGAGCTTGGCGCTGTTCTCTCGAAGTGCGTCGAGTATCTTGAAGACGCGAGAGAGCATGGTCAGCAGGGCGACGAGGAACATGAGGCCGCCGAGCATCAGCAGAAGCTGGCGAAACGTGCTTGTCTCAGACGGCTCGAAGAGGTCGGTCGTGAACATCAGCAGAACCACCACCGCCAAGACCGAGCAGACAATTACAATATGCCATTTGTACTGCCGTATAAGGCTGTCATCCCCAGTGCTCATTTTTCGGTCCTCAAAAAAATTGTTCGCAGCCTGTCTATACGCAACTATATAATACTTGAAAAGCCCGGTCTTGTCAATATAAAGTTCAACGGCTTTTTGCTGTGAAAAAAGGCAAAAGAATAAGGAGGCGATAGAAAATGAACGCAAATAAGTGCTTAACAATGGCGGGGATTCTTGCAGCGGTCGCTCTTATCTGCTTTGCCGGCGAGCGACCGGCAGAGAGTGAGCAGAAAAATGTGCAAGCCCTTGCGGAGGGAAACAACCAATTCGCTCTCGATCTCTATGCCAAGCTCCGGAGCAACGAAGGGAACCTTTTTTTCTCGCCGTACAGCATCTCGACGGCACTGGCGATGACCTATAGCGGGGCGCGTGGTGCAACGGCGGCGCAAATGGCGCAAGTGCTGCATTTTCCGGCTGAAGATGATAAGCAGCTCGACAGCGACTACCAGGGCAGGGGCCCCTCTCGCGGCGAAAGGAGGCTTCTGAGCAATGAGCGAATTGCCGCAGCCTTTGGGGAACTGCAAAAGGGTTTGAAGGCGGAGGCAGAGAAGAAAGGGTATGAGCTTAGCGTTGCCAACGCCCTGTGGGGCCAGAAGGGCTATGATTTCCTCGACGGATTCCTTGAAGTCGTTGAGGCGAACTATGGCGGTCGGCTTAGCGAGGTGGATTTTGTCGCTGCTACGGAGAAGGCACGCACGACTATCAACGCGTGGGTGGAGAAGAAGACCAAGGGCAAGATCAAGGAGCTTATCAAGCCTGGGGTGGTCAACGGCATGACTCGGCTGGTGCTGACCAACGCCATATATTTCAAGGGCGCGTGGGCGGCGCCGTTCGAGGAAGCCGCGACGCACCCGGGGCCGTTTACCCTGGCCGACGGCAAGAAGGTCGATATCCCGATGATGAATCTGAGCGACAACTTCAAATACGCCGAGGCCGAGAGTGCTCAAATCCTTGAGCTGCCCTACGCCGACGATGAGCTGTCCATGATTATTCTGCTTCCCAAGAAAACGGATGGGCTGAGTGACTTCGAGAAAGAGCTTACGCCCAGGGGCCTTTCGGATTGGCTGGGCGGGCTTGCCAAGCGCAAGGTGGTTGTCTCGATTCCGAAGTTCAAGATGACGAGCCAGTTCTCTATGGCTTCGGTGCTCAAATCGATGGGGATAACCGATGCCTTTGCGCCGCGTGAGGCGGATTTCTCCGGGATGAACGGGAGAAAGGACCTTTTCATCTCAGCGGTTGTCCACGAGGCATACGTGGAGGTGAATGAGGAGGGAACCGAGGCGGCGGCGGCAACGGGGGTGGTAATGAGGTTGACGTCCGTGCCGATGGACCGCCCGCCGGTCTTCCGCGCCGACCATCCCTTCCTGTTCGTAATCCGCCACAAGCAAACCGGCAGCATCCTGTTCATAGGGCGAGTAACGAACCCCAAGGCGTAACGTTACGGTCGTCGGGAAGCTATGAGACCAGCACGGCTGCTTCTCTTTGCAGAGTGCTTTTCTCCTATTCATTTCTGTGAATCGCCATCTTCTCTTATGCACGACTACTCTGTGAGACATCGAAGGCGAGGGGGTAATTGGCTTGCTAAGTGCTTAGCGGCACTATAGTTAGGAGTTCTGAAAGTTTTTTTCAGAAAATGCTTGCGGGATGTCGATGAATAGTACATAATGTACTAATGGTATTAGTACACTTGTCGGAACGAAACGTTAAAAGATCAGCAAGACGTACAGACAGAGGATAGGTAGCAGTAATGGCTTTGTGGATACAGATATCTCCGGGGTCGGGTGAACCTATTTATGTTCAGGTTATCGAACAGATAGGCGAGGCTATCGCGCGCGGCGAGTTGACGAGCGGCGATAGACTTCCGGCCGTGCGAAAGCTTGCTGCCGAGCTTGTTATCAATCCGAATACGGTGGCCAGGGCGTACAGTACTCTGGAGCAGGCCGGGCTGGTCACGACTAAGACCGGTTCGGGCACGTTTGTCAGCGATCCGAAACTGCGCAAGGGCGACGTCGCCGATGTCAACATCCTTACCGAGAGAATGGATACGTTAATTGCCCGGGGGCTGAATCTGGGTCTGGGCACGCACGATTTGGCGGAGCTGTTCGCAGGCCGCGTGGCGAGATTCGTTAAGAAATCAAAAGAGCAGAGAGACCAAAGCGATGAATGAGATAGTATTAGAGACTCAGGGCCTTACGAAATACTACGGCAGCACTTTGGCCGTGGACCACCTGGACTTGAAGGTGCCTCGCGGATGTATCTGCGGATTCGTGGGGCGAAACGGGGCGGGAAAGACCACCGCGATAAAACTGATGCTGGGGTTCTTAGCGCCGACCGCAGGCTCATCGAAGCTCTTGGGCTGTGACTCGACGGCGCTAACGCCTGAGATTCGCCAACGCATAGGCTACGTCACGGAAGGCCACCGCCTCTTTCGGTGGATGAGCATAGGCGAGTTAGAGAGATTCCAAAGGACCTTTTTCCCGGGCCAATGGGATAAGAAGCTCTTTGCCGAAATGATCGAGTACTTCGAGCTATCGAGAAAGAAGAAGATCAAGCACCTCTCGAACGGCCAGCGTGCCCAAGTCTCATTGTCCCTTGCTCTGGCGCCGAAGCCCGAGCTTTTGGTAATGGACGACCCGACCCTCGGTCTCGACGCCGCTATCAGACGGCAATTCCTTGAAGGCATGATAGAATTGATTATGCGTCAGGGTAGGACGGTGCTTTTCTCAAGCCATATCCTCGGCGACGTCGAAAGGGTGGCCGACAGAATCGCCGTCATCGATAAGGGCCGGCTGCGGGCGAACTGCTCGCTGGAGGAATTCAGAACGGCCGTCAAGAAGGTCATATTCAGCTTTGACGATTCCGTTCCGGCTGACGTGGATATCGAGGGCCTGCTGCACTGCAGGCGCAGCGAGAAGCAGCTTGAATTGACGCTGGTCGGTACGGAAGAAGCCGCAATCGGCGAGTGGGCCAAATCGGCCGGGGCAAAGGAATACCATACCGCCAAGATGAATCTCGAAGACCAGTTCATCGAGTTCACCGCCCCGGCCAATCACAGAAGATTATTCCAATGGGAGGAAGCATAAAATGAAATTCTTGATGCTGCTGCGTAAGGAGCTTCGCGAATCTCTGCCGTGGGTTCTCCTGGCGGCGGTTGTGTTATTCGCCATAGGCGGTCTGATGTTGCGTGAGCTGGCCCGCTACGATTTAGTCTCCTGGCGTCATTCGCAGTTGGTTGCGGGCCAACCGGTCAGCCCCTACCTGCTTACCCAGGATTCGGTATTGACGGGATCGGCTGGATTGCTCTTCGCCGTATCTATCGGATTGGGTTTGACTCTGGGCGTTCGGCATTTCTGGATGCCTCATTTCACCCGGACCTGGCCCTTTCTTCTTCACCGCTCGGTCTCAAGGATGACCGTGCTCGGATCGAAGCTCGCCGCCGCGACAATAGCATTTATCGTATCCCTCGGGACCGTCTGGATTGCGCTTTACTGGTATGCCTGCCGGCCGGAAATATTCTTGGTTCCGGCTCCGGTGAAAGCCCTTATCGACGGCTGGATTTACATAGTGCTGGGGCTGATGGTGTATCTGGCCACTGCGCTGACGGGCCTGAGCAGAGCCAGATGGTACACTACGAAGATATTCGGCCTGGCCTTTGCCACGTTTATCTTCTTGGGGGTGACCATGCAAAGAACGGTTCTCTGGGCCGTTCTGGTCATAGCGTTCGGTATGGCGATTCTCCTCTTTCAAGTAATCGAGACATTCTGCAAACGAGAATACTAAGTTGGAACTCTCCGGACCGGAGATTGATTATGGAACTGAGAAACAACCTGAAATATGTTGCGACGTCCGTCAAGGTCTTTACGACGATTCTCATAATCCTCACGGCCTTGCTGATACTGCAAACCATCATTGTCGAAACGGCACGAATGCTGCCCCGCAAGCCGCACCAGCCGGCGACCGAGGCAGCCAAAGAGCAAACTGAAGAAGAAAAAAGGCTTTCGCGCATACAGTATTCGGCCAAGAATTTCCTGCCTGACGGCACAATCCACCTGGTTTATCAACCCGGGCGCACGAACTATTCGCAATGGGAGAAATCGGCGGCGCAACAAATCTATGACGTAAACGACAACCTGCTCTGGGAGGGCGCCGCCCAAAACAGTCCGTACAAATACCTTTCATGGAGCACGGGCACCTACGGCGACTGGTTCCGGGCCGCGGATATGAGATGGATTAATGTTGTCTCGCCGGATGTCTGCCGAACGTTGGATATACCGGTCAAATCGAACAACGAGACAACTGAAATCTGGCGATACATTTCTGGGAAGCAGTCTTTCATCGGCTATAAGACCGGCGGCGGCATAATCGGCTATGCCGGCGCGACGGGATTTGCCAATTCGCGGTCTCAAGCCGGCCCGTTCGGCGAATTCGGCAGCTTCGTTGCCTGGTGCCCCAAGGACTCTGCCACCCCCAGGCTGCTGTGGCAGACGGGCAGAAGCATCTATGAAATCGACTTTGAAAATCGCGAAGTGGAATTGGTCTTCGAGAGTCCGGAAGCGGACATTGAGACGCTGTTCGTCCATAACTGGGGCTCTTTCAAGCCTCGCGACGTGGAGGTAGCCGAAGGGTATCGGCCTTTGATCCACTGCCGCACCGAAGACGGCAGAGATCACCTGATCATGCGCAATCCGAATGAGAATTTGATTGTAAAGACTCCTGAAGACTGGAACAGGTGGAAGGGGCAGTACGGTCGATTTGCAGCTACCGAGCGGTGTGTCTATCTGTACCGCCACTGGATGGATATAGACTCCCTGCCCACCATGCCCAAAAATTTGACGAGTCCCCAAGCCCACGAGGACTGGATGCGCGATTACGAATCCAGGCCGAAGAAGTACCGGGTCGATCTGTACAAGGTGGACACCCAGGGGAATATCATCCTGCTCAATCGCTATGGCTGGACCTTGCCCGGCCAAACCGTCCCCAGGCCGAGATGGATATACGCATGGCAGAAGACTCGCCGCTGCGTCAGTCAGTTTTCTCCGCCCTTGTATGATCTGCTATGGTATATCCCCGGGATAAGGATGTGGCGCTCCGACTACGACCGGGGCCGCAATGAAATTCTCTGGGAAATCCTTATCCTCATAGAGCAGTCGCGACCGGGGCCAAGTGCCTGGAATCTCGTTATCAGCGCTTTGATGGTGGGCTTTGCGTCCTGGCACGGATGGCCTAGGCGAACGTCGCTTGCGGCGTTTATTTTCTGGCTCATATTGGTGGGCCTGTTCAATCTGGCCGGCCTGCTGACGTACCTGGCGCTAAACCATACGCCCATCATCAAATGCCCCGTATGCGGCAAGCGTCGCGGCCTTAGCCAACCTCAATGCGTGCGGTGTCGGGCCGACCTGCCCGCTCCCAAGCCGGGCAAACTCGACCTCATATTCGATACACAACTCAAACCGACCACCTAAAAGCCGAATCCACCGGCACTTCCGAATCACAGGCGGCTCCAATAAACCGGAGACGCCATAACGTCGGAAAACGCCGCTAATCCCTGTTAATTCCAAACCTATATGGCGGTAGAGTAAAATGAGCGGGAATGGGCGGGATTGGGCGGGAAAATCTGAGATATTGAGCTAATACTGCGGGTTTCGAGGGGGATCGGGTGGTGACATATTGCGGGGGGCTAAATGGCGGAAAATGGGGTTTTGGCGAAATCGTTCCCGGCTATATGGCAGTGGGCGGGCGGCTTCTGCAAAAAGTTCAAGGTATCAGTAAACCGCGTCGAAACGGGGGTTATACGCAAATGGGAGTGACACAAAACGGCAAAGTCTGCGGACATTTCGGATGTCCGGGCGGACATTAGTCGCGGACATGAACAAACTGGGATGTTATGAATAAACTAAACAAAATGCGGGGTGCGCATAAAATCTCCAGCCGAAATCGGTCGGTTCTTACCGCCGTTTGGGCCGGTCGAGATCCCCTTAACGGGGGGCTTTATTCACTTTTTTCGTAGGCCGGCACGGCGTTTGCTTGCCCATCCGGGCACGCAGACCCCGCATCGCGGGGCCGCGAGCAAACTCCGGCTGGCCGGGGTACTGCAATTTGTTACCGAGTGATTCAAGTCTATTTTCTTGACACCAGCCACAGTTGCATCTGATCAAAGGAAAGTGGTTCGCCTTCACTCCGATCATGTAGCGGCGCCATATTAACCGCAGCCATGAAACTCGCAGGCGTCGCCCGGCGAGGATCACAAACCATTTATGCTTAATTGTCAGCCAGAAGTAATTCGTATAACTAACCGGAGCGGGATAGGGATATCGGCTCTAAGGAATAACTGGAACATTTCGTGCAGCGAGTCGGACGGGTATCGTAAGTGGCGCCGCAGGTCGGGCAGTGCCAGGCCGGACGATGCGGGCTGGCCAAGGCCGCGATGGCTCGGCGGGCGGCGGTGTTCCTTCGCTTTGAATCAGCACCGCGCTTGCGGGCGAGGGCGACAATCTCCGGCCTCCGGTGACAATTGCGGCTCATGTTGCGGCGGAGATCCGAGATAATCAGATTGGCGGGCCGGTCGTCCATGGTATTGCCGTTGGCGTGGACCACGAACATGCCGTCCGGCACGGGTCCGTTCCGCTTCTGCCATAGGTATCTGGCGTAAGGTATCCACCTGCGAGTCTGCGGGCCGTCGTCCCGGACCTTGATCCATCGACGGCGATTGCCCTTGACCTTCGGGCCGTGCTTGAGGCGGACACTTCGAGAAGGCTTATCGTGTCTCGCTTTGATCGTGCCGACAGGTCTCCATCTCCTTACCGCTGCGCCGCGAAAACAGCCCTTTTTGAACTCAGTGGCCGGAGACAAGTGGATGCCCTTTTTGCCCTTATCCCAGGGTACGTGGCCCTTCTGCCAGCCGCTTGACTTACCGGCACGCACTCTTCGTTGCTTAACGATCCACCGATACTCGTCTGCGGACATCTGCGACAATATCGCGGCGCGAAGGATATTGTAGTTGCAACGGTATTGTCTGCAAAGGGCCTTGAAAGAGACCTTGCCGGTTCGATACGCATCGGCTATCGAAGCGGCGGAATGCATTACTTTTTCTTTGTTGCCTTTGTACATATTATGCGGCATTCAAAACGAGGATGCCCGTCTCCTTGTCGTAACTATCCTTGGCTAAGCCCGCCGGGGCGGCGGGCGGGATGTGGATATGCAGTTCGATCTCTTCCGGCGAGCCTTCGTGGATATTGCCGGCGTCGCTGTAAC
>JAFGTU010000363.1 GCA_016933985.1 Sedimentisphaerales bacterium
CGTTGCCTTCCAAAAATCCTCACTAATAGAATTATACACAACTTATCACCTTATACGCTGGTCTCAAATCCGGGGAGTATCATATACTTTGCCAGTTCCTCGCGGTACTTGCCGTTCTCGGCCCACCATTTACTCCTCAGCACCACGTCAATATCCAGCTCGGAGACCACCATCTTAAGCCCGTAGCTCTTTATGAGATTGATAGTCGCTTCGAGGTCTTCGTATGGTATTTTATCGAGTTCGAAGTGGCCCTGGATTCCAATTGCGTGCGCTGGGACTTCGCGGTCTTTGAAGTATCGCAGGAGCTGCTCGAGCTTCTTCTGCTTGTTCGTAAAGAAGAGGTTGTAGTCATTGTAAATCAGCATTGCGTTCGGATCGGCTGCATGGGCGTTCTCGAATGCATTGGCGATGAAGTCGTCGCCTATAACCGAAAGATAAGTGGAGGGCCGGATGAAGTTCTCGTCGTCCGCCAGCGCCTCGTTGACGACATCCCAGTAGGGGACCTTGCCGCGATAATGGGTCACGACGGTCTCGATGTGCGTCCGCATCCGCTCAAGCAGAAGTTCGCGAGTCGGCGGATTGCCCCGGTTCTCGAAGAACCACGCCGGTGTGCGGACGTCTTTGGCCCAGATCAGACAGTGGCCCAAGACCTTCTGCTTGTTGGCGGCTGCGAAGGCGACGAAGGCGTCGGCCTGCTCGAAATCGAACACGTCCTCGCGACGCTGGATGTGGTACATCTTCATGCAGTTGGCGTGAGTGAGAACGCTGAACTGTGTGCGGATGAGATCCAGCTCTTTCGCCGAGTAATCGTCGGGGAGCCTGCCGTCGAGTGCGACGGCCAGATCGAATCGGCCCTTGTAGGCCGCGCAGAGCGAGCGATTTGCCTGTGAGTATCCGACCGGCGGCGTTATAATGCATCCGACGATATAAATTAGAAACGCTGTTATTGACCTGTCGATTTTCATCGTATTCGCCTGCATCGAGTAACGAAGTTTTGTCGGGCAAGTGCAGCATAAGTTTAACCGCATTTTCGCCCGAAAGTCAATATCGGCAAGACTGCTCACGTATGAAGGAATCGAGCCATGAATCGAAGAGAATTCATCAAGATGACGCCGGCAGCCGGTGCGGGCCTGTATTTGGCAGCGGCCTTTGCCGCCCAGCCGCCAGCCGCTGCATCGACGCCGCCTAAAACCAAAGCCGGCCGACGCCAGCCCAATATCGTTTACATCATGTCGGACGAATTGGCATACTACGAACTGTCCCACATGGGGAACCGGCGAATTCGCACCCCGCGCATCGACGGTATGGCCGCCGAGGGTATTCGGTTCACGCAGGCATTGGCCGGTTCGTGCGTCTGCGCGCCGCTTCGATGCACGCTTATGACCGGAAAGCACGCCGGCCACGCATCGGTTCGTGCAAACGACGGCGGAACTCCGTTGCGCACCGAAGAACAGACGATTGCCTCGATGCTCAAGACTGTCGGCTACGCCACCGGCGGATTCGGCAAATGGGGCTGCGGGGGGCGCGACTCGACAGGAGTGCCGGAGAACCACGGCTTCGATGTGTTTTTCGGCTACTACGACCAGGTGCACGCGCACTCGTACTATCCGCCTTATCTCATCCGCAACAGCGAGGAAGTCGAACTCGCCGGCAACTCAGGCGGACGAACAGGGAAGACCTATTCTCACTACGTAATAATGAATGAGGCATTGGAGTTTATCCGTGCCAACAAGAAGCGACCCTTCTTCTGCTATCTGCCGATCACACCCCCGCACGGGATGTACGACATTCCGACAGATGACCCTGCGTGGGAACTGTACCGAGATGACCAGTGGGTGCGAGACTCTGATGTGCCTCAGGACGCCAAGAACTACGCGGCGATGGTCACGATGGTCGATCGCAACGTTGGAGAGGTTCTCGATTTATTGGACGAGTTGGATCTGGCGGATAACACAATTGTCTTTTTCACCGGCGATAACGGCGGCCAGGACCGTTTCAGGAGCAAGCAGTACCCGCGAGGCTATTTCGGCCCCAACGTCGATCCGAAGAGTGGCGTCGAACTGCGGGGTGGAAAGGGAAACCTCTACGAAGGCGGACTTAGGATTCCTTTTATTGTGCGCTGGCCCGGAAGGATTGAGTCGTCTCGTGTAAGCGATCTGCTATTCTACCAACCGGATGTGCTGCCAACGCTGGCCGAGTTAACAGGTGCCGAGGCCCCCGCCGATATTGACGGCTTGTCCTTTCTTCCGGAACTCATCGGGGGGCAAGCTGCCGGCCGCAAACAGCAGAAGCATGAATTTCTCTACTGGGAATACGGTTCCCAGGTGGCTGTACGCATGCGCAACTGGAAAGCGATACAACCAAAGAAGGATGCGCCGTGGGAACTCTACGATCTCGATGCCGACGTGAGCGAGACAACCGATCTCGCCGCAAAGCATCCGGAAATCCTTACTCGCATGCAGGCGTTCGCTGAGCAATCGCATGAGCCTGTGCGACCGGGCACGTTCACAAGCCGTACTCGCCATGAACGGGACCGCAAGGCCAAATGGGGATCGACCCGCGCCGAAGCCGACAATTACGAACGCAAAGTCAACCGAATTGCAGAGAAGGACTTGATCCCGGACACGGAGATAAAGATGGTTCGCGTCAGCAGCGAGAACCTGCCGAACGATCGCAGGGCGATTTACGCTATCGACGGCGACCCACGCACAGTCTGGCACTCACAATTCTCCGAAAAGCTTGCCAGCCACCCACACGAACTCGTAATGGACTTGGGTGCGACGTATGAGATTCGAGGCTTTCGTTATCTCGCGCGTCAGGATGATAGCTGGAACGGCACGTTCGCCAAGACCGAGTTCTACGTCGGCAACTCACCGGATACGTTCGGGAAACCGACCGCGAAGGCAACATTCAAAAAGGTGCGTGCGCCTCAGCCGGTTGATTGCGGGAAACCGGTTAGAGGACGCTATGTTCTTGTTCGCATACTCTCCGAAGTCAACAACAACCCGTGGGCCTCGGCGGCTGAGATTGGCGTCGTCGGATCTAAGTGAGAATGTCTCCAACCAACAATCGAAAAGGATGGTCTCTTCCAATGACACGGATAGCGGCATTCTGGAACAATCTAAGCGTAAAGGAATCGAGCCATGAATAGACGAGAATTTCTTCAACATGCCGGGCCGTTGGCGGGCATCGGGTATATTGCCCCGTCTTTAATGAATACCGCGCCGGCTCACGCAGCCGGTTCTGCTGAGCGGAATGATGCCGGCTCGGCCGCGAACAAGAAGCCGGATTTGACAAACGAGCTGCCGTGCTCGGTACAGATGGAGTTTATGCAGCCGGGCCAGTTGGAAGCGGCCGCTCGAAAGTTCCCGGTTGTGTACGTACCGTTCGGCCCGATAGAATGGCACGGCAGACACCTGCCGTTAGGCAATGACGCCATCAAGGCGCACGCGATTCTCGTAAAGACGGCCGAGCGGTTCGGCGGCGTTGTATATCCTTCCGTCTATTTCCATGAAGGCTTCGACCGCAAGACGCTTGTTCCCGTGCTCAGGCAGTTGTTTGAACGGCTCAAGAAGTCGGGCTTTCGCGTCATCATCGGTATCTCAGGCCACAACGTTCAGGGCCAGATCGATATGATAAACCAGGCCCTCGAGCCGGTCACGGCGGATGGGACGGTTGTCGGCGTGGGGCTCTGGGAAATAACTCTGAGCAGGGGCCCTGAATCCGGAACCGACCACGCCGCAAAATGGGAAACGTCAAATATGATGTTTCTCTATCCCGACCTCGTAGATATGTCGAAGCTCGGCACCGGGCCACTGGCCCCACAAATGAAGCCCCCCGACGGCATTGGCGGCCTGGACCCTCGCGTTCATGCATCAGCCGAAGTAGGCAGACGAAACGTCGAACTCGCATCAGAAGCAATCGGCAGGAAAGCAAGGGAATTGCTCGAATCACTCCCGGAAGACCGGCGAGAATTCAACCTGCCCGCCATCGCACCCGGACACTGGTGGATGATTTAGAGTCAATAGAAACCACGACTGGCCACCTATCGAAAGGAAGATTAACGGTGCCCGCCAGGCGCCCTGATCCTCCCTTGGGAATATACCCCGGCCAGGCAGAAATGACATCTTGCTCATCCCTGCCGATAGAGTTATCCTTATACGGCACGTTAGCAAAACCCTAAGTTTGGAAAGGACTCGACTGATGACTATGAAATTTCGCCGGGACTGTACTTATTCTCTGCTCGTGCCCACGAGCATGGGCGCTCGCTTAACCCCGGTAAACGGCCAGCCCGTTCACTCAAGCAATACCTTCATCCTCCAGGCCACCAGCGCCGAATCCAATGTAGCCAGCGTATCGAGCTACCTGGGCCTGCCCGTCAAGGTGCTCACCACCTTCGTCAAGGGTAGTCCCATCGCACAATTCATAAAGAACGACCTCGCCGGCCGTCATATAGACTGTGAGGCCAAGGAGGTCGAGCAGGGAGGCCCCTGGGGCTATCGCCATCAGTTCAATATCGCCGACAGCGGCTACGGCTCCCGCGGACCCAGGGTGCATAACGACCGCGCCGGAGAGGTGGGACGCACCCTGAACGTCAACGACTTCGACCTGGACCGAATCTTCGGAGATGAAGGCGTACAGATAGTTCACCTGTCGGGACTCATCGGCGCCCTCTCGCCTGAGACGGGCAAATTCTGCCTCGAAATAGCCAAGACCGCCAAAAAGCACGGGACGCGCATTTCATTCGACCTCAACCATCGTGCCTCATTCTGGAAGGGACGCCAGGCCGAGCTGCACGATATCTTCGCGGAGATTGCCGGCATTTCGGATGTGCTCGTCGGCAACGAAGAGGACTTTCAGCTTTGCCTGGGAATCGAGGGCCCCGAGGCCGGAGGCAAGGACCTCGCAGAGAAGATCGAGAGCTTCAAGGTGATGATAAATAACGCCAAGAAGAAATTTCCCAATGCCGCCGTCTTTGCTACGACGCTCCGTCAGGTCGTCAGCACAAACTGCCACCTCTGGGGCGCAATAATGGCCGAGGGCGATAACTGGCATGTAGTCGAGCCGAGGGAGATAACCGTACTCGACCGTATCGGCGGAGGCGATGGTTTCGTCGGCGGAATGCTCTACGCCATCCTAAAAGGCTGGGAGCCCGAAAAGTGGATTCAATTCGGATGGGCTACCGGAGCATTGGTGACAACCCTCCTGACCGACTATGCCCAGCCCGCGGACGAAGACCAAATCTGGAGCATCTGGCAGGGAAACGCAAGAGTAAGAAGATAACGAAGCGTTACACCCTTGAAACAAAACAAACCAAGGGAAAAAAGAATGCACTGGAGCTATAACTAAAAATGCACAGGATATGTTCAATCCCCATGAGACGAAGAGAGTTTATAAAAGCGTTGGGCGTTACGACCGCGACGCTATTGATTCGTCCGGCGATGTCGGCAGCAGCCGGGCCTTTGCCTGAGGTGAAGGTTACCAACATCCGCCGTGCATTCCATAACGGCGAGCATAATGCCTTCACTGACCTCGTTAGATTTAAGGATAAGTATTACCTTACGTTCCGCAGTTGCCCGGACGGCCACATGGTGCACCCCACGGCCTCGATAATCATCCTTGCTGGCACGGACGCCAGGCAGTGGGAACAGGTGCACCGCTTTAGCGTCGATAAGCGAGACACCCGCGACCCGCATTTCCTGATCTTCAAGGACACGCTCTTCGTCTATACCGGCACCTGGTACTGCGGCGACACATCCCCGAAACGCGAAGACTACGACCTCAATCAGCACCTCGGTTACGCCGCCTGGTCCGAAGACGGCGCGCAGTGGCACAGTCCCATCATGCTGGAAGGGACGTTCGGCCACTACATCTGGCGGGCCAATACCCTCGGCGGGAAGGCATATCTCTGCGGCCGACGCAAGAAGAACTTCGCGATGGCGCCGAGAGGGGAAGGTCCGATGGTCGAGTCGGCCATGCTGGAAAGTGACGACGGCCTGATCTGGCGCACCCGCGCCTTATTCCAGGAAATCGACGGCGATGAGACCGCGTTTCAATTCGAGCCCGACGGCGGCATCATCGCCGTCGGACGCAGAGGCAGAGCCAATGCCCAACTGCTCAGGTCCGAGCCTACTTACACACAATGGGATCGCAAAGACCTCGATCGCTACATTGGCGGGCCGCTGCTGACCCGCTGGGCCGGCCGCTACGTAGTTGGCGGGCGCAAGACCATAGATAACAAAAAACCTACGACCTCGCTATGCTGGCTTGTGAACGACCAACTGCACGAGTTTGCCGAGCTACCCAGCAGCGGCGACAACTCCTACCCGGGCTTCGTCGAGATCAGCCCGACCCGTGCCCTTGTCTCATGGTACTCGTCCCACGAAAAGGATGCCAACGCCAGACCCATCACCGCAATCTACCTCGCCGACCTCCAGCTTGCCGACTAACCGGGGCAAAATAGAAGCTCCGCAGTACATTCATCGTCTGCCTCCACAAAACTCTCCCCCAACAGGCCGTTGCCCCCCATCAAGTCTCTCACATCCCAAGGGGGCCAGTATAAATACCCCCCGGTCACCTGATCCCTGTTCTTTTTTTTCTCTCTCTACATTCTTAGTGCCTTGGCGCCTTCGTGGCAAGATTTCACTTGACATCAAACAGCAACCATGATATAATACCTACCAAACTAATAGAATGGAATCATACTTTCAAAAGCATAAACGATAAGACATGGTGGAAAAGAACACTCAATCGCCCATCCCCACATCGGCCTGCATTTCCAAATTTCGCACCATCCTCTTGCCGCCTTTCCCGTCCCTTGTCAGTTCGCCCTCCGCATTCTACCTCCTGTCTCCCGTATTCTGCCTTCAACCCATACCACCCATCTTAGTGCCTTCGAGCCTTCGTGGCCCAGAGCCTTTTATGCAAAACAAACCCAATTTCAAAATAGGCAAAATAGCCTTAACTCCTTGCCACAAAAAGCATTACGCAGTTTTTTCGCCCCGCCACCCCGGAAAAAACAAACCCAATCAAACCCAATTCCCCCACCGGTACAGAATGCAAGATCCTCTTCACGTCGCCGGGACCCCTTTCGGGGCTTCACTCTTCACGCCTGCCCCGCGGGGGAGATACGACATACGCCTGCCCCGTGGGGGATATTCCACATCCGACATACGAATCCGGACCGAGCTTCCAAGATACAAAGACCGAAGTCAATCAGGCCTGGTTATAGGCTTCACCCGCCCTTCCAACCGGCCCTTATTACTTGGAGCAGCTTGCCCCCAACTGTCCGCAGGCGGCGAAGATTGTCTGGCCCATCTTGAAGCGTACTGTCGTCTCTATGCCCGCTTTGCTGAGGGCTTCGCGGAATTGCTCGATTTTGTCTGTGCCGCTGGCCTTGAATTTACAGCCGGGGTGCGGATTGTACTCTATGAGATTGATATTGCACTTGAACCGCCGCAACAGCTTGGTAAGCCGCTCGGCGTGTTCGAGAGAATCGTTAAGGTCCTTTATCATTACATATTCGAATGTAACTCGCTCTTTGGCTCTAAACTGATATGTCTCGACGGCATCGAGAAGGGCCTTTATCGGGTATTTTGCATTAACGGGCATCAGCTTCGTTCGCAATTCGTCCGTCGTCGCGTTGAGCGATATGGCAAGGCGCGGATGAATATCTTCGCCGGCCAGTTTTCTAATTGCAGGGGCGATTCCGCACGTGCTGACAGTCAAATGCCTGATGCCGATATTCCTGCCCGCCGGGTCGTTGAGTATTCGCACGGATTTGAGCGCCGCATCGTAATTCGCCAGCGGCTCGCCCATCCCCATAAAAACGACGTTTGTGATTCGCGTGCCATCGTTCTCAGCCGAATAGACTTGATCGACAATCTCGGCGGCGGTCAGATTGCGCCGCAGCTTCAATTTCCCCGTAGCGCAAAAGACACAATTCATAGCGCAGCCGACCTGGGTGGAGACGCAAAGCGTCCTCCTGCGCCCGTCGAGCAGGACCACCGATTCAATCACGCCGCCGTCGCTAAGGTCAAACGTATATTTGACCGTCCCATCCGGATCGATGAGCCTGCGGGAAAGGGCAAGCTTCGAAATGAAATACCCCTGCTGGACAAGCTCGGCTCGAACAGCCTTGCCCAGCGGGCTGATTTGCGAAATATCGCCAACGCCTTTGGAGTGGATAAAGCTGAAGACGGAACCGGCCAGATACTTCTTTCCGCCGCAAGCAGTTACTATCTCTTCAAGCTCGGCAGGCGTTTTGTCCTTGAGGTCCTTGCTCATGGCCGACAGTTTACCATATCTCCGACCCCACGCAAACGTCCGCAACGCCTGTGGCCGCGAAATCCAGGATATGCCGGCCGGACGGCTCTATTCGTCGTCGCTGTCGGTGGCGATATACTCTCGCTGGCCCTCGGTTACGTACACCGGCTCGCTGGAATCCTTATCTTTGAACGGCTCTTCCTCGGCTTTCTCGCCCTCTCCGCCAAAGCCGGAATCGCGCATCCGCTCGTACTCCTCCAGCGTCACGACGACTTCCCTCGCCTGCGAGCCCTTGTACTCGCCGAGTATTCCGGAGGCCGCCATCATCTCGATCATCCGCGAGGCCCTGGCGTAGCCGACGTTGAGCCTGCGCTGCAGCAGAGAGACGCTTCCCCGCCTGGTCTCCAGGACAATCCGAACCGCATCGTCGAGCAACTCGTCCATGCACATCTCCGAGGCGTCAAACTTCCTCATTTGGGTAAGCTCGGGATGGAACTGAGGCTCGGCCACCGACTTCAGGTGCTTAACTATCCGTTTTATCTCGTCTTCGTCGATAAACGTTCCCTGTGCGCGGACAAGGTCGCTCGTGCCGGGCTTCAGGAACAGCATATCGCCCTCCCCGAGCAGGGTCTCGGCGCCGTTCTGGTCGAGAATGATCCTGCTATCCATTTTCGCGGCCACGCGAAAGCCGATTCTCGTGGGCATATTCGACTTAATCAAGCCCGTCACGACCGTCGCCTGCGGCCTCTGCGTCGCAAGGACGATATGAATTCCGACCGCCCGGCTCTTCTGAGCCAGCCGAACGATATAGGCCTCGATCTCCTTCGCCGCCGTCATCATCAGGTCGGCAAGCTCATCGATTATTATCACGATGTAAGGCAGCCTCTTGGGAATCTTCGCCTCCTCTTCCTTGCTGCTCGGACTGAACCGATTGGCAATCTCCTCGGCCCCCAGCTCGTTGTACTCGGCAACGTTTTTGACCTTCGCCTCGGCAAGCAGGGCATAACGCTCGTCCATCGTCACCGTTGCCCACTCGAGTATTTGGGTCGCCATTTTCGTCTCGGTTACTATCGGGCACATCAGGTGCGGAATAGTATTGAATGCGGTCATCTCGACCATTTTCGGGTCGATCAGAATCATCTTCACCTCGTCCGGCCGCTTGGTGAGCAATATGCCGGTGATAATGCTGTTTATGCACACGCTCTTGCCTGAGCCGGTCGTGCCGGCGATAAGAAGATGCGGCATTTTCGTCAGGTCCGAAACAAGTGCATCGCCCGCAGAGTCCTTGCCTAAGTAAAGCGGTATATGCATCTTCTGCGGCGCATCGGGGGTCTGCTCCATCATGCTCCTGATGCGGACCCTCTCCTTCTCGCTATTGGGCACCTCAATCCCGATCGTATGTTTGCCCGGCAGCGGCGCAACAACGCGGACCGCGCCCACTCCAAGCGCCCTTGCCATATCGTTCGCAAGTCCGCTGATATGACTGACCTTCACTCCCGCCGCAAGCTCCAGCTCGAACATCGTCACTACCGGCCCGGTGTCGGCCGCCACGACACGCGCATTGATGTTGAACTCGGTCAGCAATTTCTCCAATGCGCCGGCCTTGGCCTTTACAACTTTTTCTTGCAGTGCCGTGAATCCATACTCCGCCTCGGCCAGAAGCTCCAGAGGAGGCAGCTTGTAATCTTCGTACTTGGGCTGAACGGGCGTCTGGCGCACGGGCGCAACCTTGGGCTGCGCAGCCTTCTCAGTAGTCACCGCTTTCACGGCAATCTTCTCCGCCGGTCTGGCGGCAGGCTCGGCTGCACGCCGAGTCAGGTCGCTGCGAACGACCATAGGCTTTTGCTTGACGCTGAGCCTCTGCCATATCTCGCTGACCACCGCCGAGCCGGCAGCGGACTTCGCCGCCGACCACGCCGGCACCACCAAACCAAGTGCCGCCCTGACGCCGCGCCCCACGAATCCGAGCAGCGCAAGCACAAAACTATCCGCAAGGAGAAGGAAGCCCACAACCCAAGTCGCGCAAAGCAGTATCAGCGTTCCAAGCCAGGCAAAATTGCTTCGCAACAGCCCCGTCGCTCCGTACCCCAGCACCCCCCCCGACCCCATTGGAAAGCCGAAGAATTTGTAAGGCCACAGACGCTGAAACGTCGTCGAGACCGCGAGCGTCAGCATAGCCAGACCAAGCGTCTTGAATACGCCCTGCCCGCTCGAATGCCCGGCGAGCTTCGCTGCCAACCAACAGATGGCCGTAATCAGAACGACAAAGACGCCCGGTCCGATATAGTACAGCAGATAATAAGCACAAAAAGCTCCAATCCATCCGCACCAGTTCGCTGTCGCTGCATTATTTGGCGCCACAAAGGGGCTCGGCCAATCCCCGATATCGAAGCCCAGACAACTCCCGAGGAGCACCAAACACGCCATAATCCCGACGCACGCAAACGCCGTCCGCACGCCTGCATAAGTTCGTTTCTGTTGGACGTTCTTCTTGTATGACCTTCTTTTCTTCTTCACGCGCACAGCACCTTTATCAAGTCCTATAATGCACGCATTCTAAATACTAACAGACCGCCTGTCCAGCATTAGGACCACCATATATCGGCTCCGCCTCGGCCTTATCTGCAAATAATTGGAGCTGCAAGCCTCTGCCCATGCCGCTCAAGTTGCCGAATCACCAAAGAAGATCGGCTTGATGTGCCGGTCGCAGATGTTTTCCCTCACGTTTTGTCCTATAATATCCTCGTGCTTTCTCAGTGCATCCGTGTAGGTTTGCCCCATCTCGGCGGCGACCTTGTAGCCAACGTGCAGAAGCTGGCGAAAGTCTGGATTGTAGTTGTCGCACGTCTGGTCGTGCCGCAGGGTCGCGGCGAATCTTTGGCCGTCCCAGGTCTCGACCTCCTTCACGCTCGGCAGGTTGGTCGTGTCGATATCGATAACGGTCGCGTACGGGCCGCAAAGTTCGCCCATCCGCGCCAACGCCCTGGCATATACCCGCCTTGCGATGTCAAGCCCGTCTCCGCCGGCGGCCGCCAGGCCTATCAATTCCTCCAGCCACGTCGTCCCAGCCGTCTTAACGTGCAGGCCCGCATCGAATTTCTTCAGTTCCTTGTTGATGGGGCCGTATATCGAGAACTTATCGCTGCCCGAATGCACGCTGAGCTTAAGACCTGCAGGCAGGCCAAACTCGTCGACGGCAAACGCCACTATCGCCAAGTCCTGCTCAAACTCCCGAGCAAACGCATCAACGTCGCCAACGTAATCGACGCCCTTATTGAATCGCCCGGAAAACTTCGGCGCAATTGTCTGCGCGGGTATGCCATCATCGGCGACAGCCGCCAGGATGAAGAGCATCTCGACCGGCGTCTGCGGCAGGTCCGTCTCGTCCATCGAGACTTCGGTAATGAAGTTGCCTTTTCCCTTAGCCGCCTCGATATGCCTGTATATCCTGCCGGCCTCTTTGACCGCGACAAGATACTTTTCGGCCGCAGCGCGAATCAATTCGGCGGTGATCTCAAACTGCTCGTCAATCCCCTTAACGGCGAGCGGGCCGATGTACCTTGCATACTTTTCGACAAAGGCCTCGACGTCCGTCTGCGGCGAACCTTTTTGGATGAAATCGGCAACGTCGAGCGTGAAGAAGTCGCTCGACTCGATAAACGCATCCACGTTGCCCAGGCCGATATGGTCGGCATCGACGAAATACGCCCCCTCCCAGCCGCAAGCCTTGACCGCATCGTCGGCCTCCCGGCGAACATCCGCCGGACGCGTGCCTATTATCGAGTGCTCGCGGTTGGACTTGTTCCATACCGGCGTAATATCAAGCCCCTGCTCGCCAGCCGCCATCACGGCCTCAAGCTGAGCCTTGCCCTGACGGCCGAACCTGTCACCGACGCCGAAAGAATACTTCCCAAGCATCATACGCTCAATCTCCATCCGAAACTCTAATAGATGTTCGCCGTGTCCGATACGGCCGTATTCGCAACATTCTCACCCGTTTGGACAGCCCTGCTCGCCCCCCTCAAATCATTCCCGACAAGCACAATCCCGGCGCTCTTCGCCCCCTCAACTTGCAGGAATACGTCTGTCCCCTTCTTTGGCGTGCAGTCGTGGATAAAGACGCCCTCTGTCTCGCTGAGCCGAATTGTCGCGCTGCCGCCGGGCACAGCGGGTGCATCGAACATATCAATCCTCGCCAGGGCCACATCATCCAGAACAAGTGCGTGCCGCTTATCCTCCTTCGCCAGCCGCACCTCCACGTTGTCGAGCTTCAGGCCCTTCACGTGCCGGCAGAAGAACCCATAGCCCGGCAGCTCGCCGAACATCGAATACTCCGGGTACGCCGTCTCCTGCTCGGGAACAGCACGCGATGCCGCCTCTTTCGTTCCTCCGCCGGCAAACGACAGACGGATATTGCTCAAGGTGAGACCCTCGATTTTGGCCTGGGGCAGACCCGATATTGCACAGCCCGTCGGCCCGCAGCCCGTCGCTTCGATATTCATTATGGTCACACCCTTCATCCGCCCGATTCTCGGCTTATCCATGTCCTTTTTGAAGGGCCTGGCGCGGTTGCCCAGGCGCACAAAAATCGGCGCACCGACCCCGGACATGACAATATCCGACACAAGCACGCTCCCCATTATCCCGCCATCGACGATCTCCAGGGCCAGCCCCGCCAGCCGAGTATCATATACCGTGCAGTTGTAAATCAGGATATTCTCGAAGCCGCCGTTGGATTCGGTCCCCATCTTCAGGGCGTTGCAGTGGCTGCTCAAAACGCAGTTCTTCACCACTACGCCTCTGCACGGCCTGTCAGC
>JAFGTU010000364.1 GCA_016933985.1 Sedimentisphaerales bacterium
ATTTTGATGACTTCGGCCACGGCCCAGGCAATGCCGCTATCACCCAGTCAGGGGCTGATATTTGTCCTGTGGCTGTTCGCGTTGACAGGACGCAGGGACATGCAGGTGTGCAATTTGTCAATGGCCAGTTTATGGGCACGATTGAAGTGGGACAGAAGAATCAGGGGCCTGTGAAACTGACGAGTTGCGGATTCTGGCCTGTGCCTGAGACCAACGAGCAGATTGTCAAGCATGGCCCGAGCACTTTGATTTTAAGTGCGTGCCACTTTGCCGGCTGGGATTCAAAGAATCAAGGCAGGCCTTGTATTCGAGCCGACGGCGGCAGGCTTGTCGTTAACGGATGCGACTTCATGGAGGGTAAACGCCAGATTCTGCTGGAGAAGGGGCTGACTGCGGCGGCAATTACCGGATGTTTGTTGCGTGGAGACGGGGCTATTTCGGATAATAGCGGCGCTGATGTTCAGATTGGTTTGAATGCTTCTGATTGATGGAGAGCACGATGCTGGGGACAGACACATTGATTTGCGGGTTGAAGATTACGTTGAAGAAGGTTGAGCCTGCGATTTTGCAGAAGCCATTACTGAAGCACAATAAGGAGGTAATCGAGGTATGGACAAGAAGCTAAACCGACGCGATTTTATGAGATTGCTCGGTGCCGGTCTTACGGGTATCGTGCTCGGCGGCGAAAAGGGGCGGTGCGAGACAGTTAGAAAGCCTAATTTCGTTCTTATCTTCGCCGATGACCTTGGTTACGGAGATATAGGCGGCTTCGGCTTGAAGGAATCTCCTTTCAAGACGCCTAATCTCGACCGCATGGCCCGGGAAGGCGCGAAGTTGACCAGCTTCTATGTGCCAACGCCCTACTGCGCCCCGTCGCGGGGAACGATACTTACCGGGCGATACCCGTTCAGGCACAGCGTGGTCTTTAACCCGGCGCCGGATGCGGGCATAAATGAGGTAGGCCTGCCGCACTCGGAGATCACTATCGCCGAGGCGCTCGACGAAGCCGGATATGCGAGCATCTGCATCGGCAAGTGGCACCTCGGCCATACCTTCGAGTATCTGCCGCGCAAGCAGGGATTCGACGAGTACTTCGGTATTCTGTACTCGAACGATATGCGCCCGGTGCAGCTCGTCGAGAATGAGAAGGTCGTCGAATACCCAGTCGTGCAGGCCACCCTGACGAAGCGCTATACGCAGCGGGCGCTCGACTTCATCGAGCGTAGTGCGGGGCAGAATCGCCCGTTCTTCGTCTATCTGGCGCACGCAATGCCGCACAAGCCGTTAGCCGCATCCGAGGAATTCTATACGCCGGGTACGCCGGAAGACTTATATGCCGATGTGATCAGTGAATTGGATTGGTCGGTCGGGCAGATACTTGAGAAGCTAAAATCGCTCGGCCTGGACGATAATACTATGGTGATTTTCACGTCAGACAACGGCCCCTGGTACGGTGGCAGCACGGGCGGGCTTCGCGGAATGAAAGGCAATACCTGGGAGGGCGGCTTGCGGGTTCCGATGATTGCCCGCTGGCCTGGGAAAATTCCCGCCGGCGTGGTCAATAATTCGCTGGCCGGGACGATTGATATGCTGCCCACTATCCTAAAGGCGGCGTCCGTCCCGGTTCCGAGCGACCGCGTCATAGACGGGATGGACATTATGCCGATGCTGCGGTCGGGCAAGGCCGAGAGTCCGCACGAGGCGATTTTCGGCATGCAGGGGACCAACCTGGCGACGATTCGCAGCGGCAAATGGAGGCTGCATGTCCGTTCGCCCGGGGGAAAGGCGGATCGTGACGATGCTTGGGTGGACCCTCGCGGCCCGGACGGGGTAACGATTCTGGCGCCTTACGAGCAGGCCCGCCCGAGCCAATATCCGGGAGCAACAGAGGGCGACGGGCCTAAGACTATGATGCTCTTTGATATCGAGAGCGACCCGGCCGAGCAGCACGACCTTAGCGCAAAGTATCCTGACGTGGTCAAACGCCTCAAGGCCGCTTTCGATAAAACACTCGCTCAAGTGCCTGAATTCAAACAGCCCAAGAGATTCGACGGACTCAGGCGGCTGACAGGCGGCAGCCTCGAAGACGCCTGGGAGGCGAAATGAGTCGGAGGCAAGCTATGGGAATTGAAATGAATAGACGTTACTTTTCCAAGGCGCTGGCTGCGGCGGTGGTGGCTTTTGCAGTTCCCGGCTGGGCGGAACTGTCGGTTTTCTCACGCCCGATCAGCTCGACCAGGCCCTGGCCCAAACAGAAGCCGAGTTGCAGTCACGGCCGAGATAAGAAGCTTCGATGCCTATCCGAAGAATACCGCCATCAGGGCGCCGGCGCCCGCGATAAAGAGCACAGGCACTATCACTCTGACTACTATTTTCATTAACGACGTCTCGAAATAGCTTGCCGATAGCGCCATGCACAAGTGCACCGGCGTAGTGAGCAGCCCGCAAACCAGCCCGGAGAAGGCGAGCGTTTCGAGCCCGACTTTTGCCTCGGCGCCTGTCCCGATGAAGGGCATCAGGAACGGGAAGGTGATCGCCACGCTTGGCATGGTCAGACCTGTTAGAAAACCGACGAGCATGGGCAACAGAAAGATTAGAAGATGCTTGGGCACGTTCATTTCGGTCAGAAACGATACAACCGAGTCAACGGCTTGCCCGGCCTGGAGGTTGAGCTTGAACAGTAATGCCCCAAAGACTAAGAAGGCGAAATCCCAATCGATGCCCGACTTGAATATCCGCCCCCACCCGTTCAGGGCCACCCTATGAAACGCCAGGAATGCGACTATCGCCGCCAGTACACCGGCAGCCGGGGGGATCTCGGCGCCGGCATAGAGAGCCGCCACCAGCGCAATAGGCCAGAAGACGCCGATAAAGTGACGCACATCGTCCGAGAATCTGCTTTTCAGCTTTGTTTGTCGGTCTCTTGCAGGTATGCCGCGCAGCAAGAGAAAGGCCGCACCGGCCAGGGTCCCTGCCAGAGTTATCGCTATGTTGTGCGAAATAAGGGCAAAGGCGGAAATGCCGAACATGCTCTGAATGAGCGGAACAGCGGGGAAGAGCGGCCAGACCGTCTCCCACTGATGGCGGAAAAAGAAATTGATTGCCGCCGAGTGCGACCGGTCGATGCCGATATGGTCGCCCAGATCGCGGACCATCGGAGCAGAGAGCATGATTCCGCCCGGCGTGGGTAGCATGCCCATCATCATCGGGATCGCCGCCAGGGCAAACCGCCGGCTCTTGAACAAACCTTGCAGTGCGGGCGCCAGACGCTGCGAGACCCCCGTCTCCTTCATCGCAACGCCGAGCACGTTGACTAAAATCACAAGCGCCGTGAGCGTAACGAAGAGGTAGCCGGTCGTTTGGCTCAAAGGTTTGTCGCGCCATTCCTCCACGACGGTCTGCCGGAACTCGCCCGGGCTCACGCCCAAGAGAATCGCCAGCGCCACCGCCGAAATGACCATCGCCCGCCCCAGCCTGACCTTCAGGCGCAGCAACACCACAAGAAGGACCAGCGCCATAGCCATTGCAATCAGTGCGTACATATCAGGATTCACAATCTACCGGCGGCAGCGGCAGGCGGCAAGAATTTTCCGAGATGGGACCCGTATGAAGACTTATAAAACGATTGCAGCGGGCGATGGCTGCATTATGATTATGTTAAGGCAACAGTCAAAATGGTAAGGGTATGTAAAATGACAGGCTCCGGGTATATATCGGTAAGATTGGCTTGGCTGGTGCCGGCCATTGCGCTGCTCAGTATCGTCACATCCACTGCGTCTTTCGCGCGGGTTGCATGTATTCGCGTAACAAGCGAGCACACGGCAGACACGACGGATTTGAGGCGATTTCGAGAGTTCCAGGCATGGAAAGACAAGAGCGGCAACGACCTGGCGATAGCGATATGGAGGTATCTTTGCGACTACGAGACGGGGCTGTACCATTTCAACGAGATACTCGAAGGGCCGGACCCGTTCGACGAATACGCAACGGTGCGCGACCCGCTGAAAGTCCTGAACGTCTATAACATGGCCTACTGCGGGATATTCGGCCCTGTCCTCGACGGGATATTCCAGGGTGTCGGCTTCGAGGACGGGCGGTCGTTCGG
>JAFGTU010000365.1 GCA_016933985.1 Sedimentisphaerales bacterium
CAAAAAGAAAGAAGAGGCTGCTACTCCAGAATACTACCTTAAAGACCTAACATCCTGGTCCAAACAACCGGGAGTACCTCAATATACGAGACAGAGCTTGTTTGACTTGGATGCGATTATTGACAAAGTAAAGACAGCGATCGACAGCAGACTCTCAGTCAGGATTGACGTCCCGCTTAACAGGACAGGAATCAAGAATGTCAAAGAACTCCTGATATTAGCCCGGCGGTTGGAAAGCGTAGGAGTAAAAGAGATCGCTTACTTCCAACTCCACAAAACACACATGAACAAAGATGTATTTGTTGACCTTTTCGTCCAACAGGATTTGGTCACCTGGGAACTCTCAAAGCACAACTCTTGGAGATTGTTGGAGAGGAATGATGGCCAGAAGGTATTCTATAATGGTCGCACGGAGATGATTATTCCAACAAGTAAGCAATACGAAACAGTCAACTGCAGGAGCAGGAAATGCGGGGATTACTGCCAAGGCATTTATGCATCGTATATGTGTTTTGAAAAGAAACAGATGGTTTTTAGAGGGTGCCATAGAGAATTCGCAGAGAATACAGTTGTCGTAAAAAGGAAAGAGATGAAAGACGCCAGTAAAAGGAGAATGGTGAATATATTCACACGGCTGTGGAGTTGGGCATACAATGAAGAGCGGTGAGAGCTTTTCAGACCTGCAATTCACAGCGGCTATGCCTAGCGGCTTTTCTTGATTGATTCTTTTCTGCTGATCTCTGCTAACGGTGAAGGGGCTGGTTAGTCGATTCCTAAGCTGGTTCCCAAAGATCGAGATTTAATGGAAATTTGACTTTTATATTTAGGACGGACATGCTATAATACGGTATGGTTCAGCTTCAAAGTGGGGCATGGCCAAACATAGAAGATGCTATAGAAGATTGCTAACGGGGTAATAATGATTAGTCCAGGAAGAGACCCGGGAATAGGCTCTGACGGTGCGCGCGGGGAGCATGGCGTGCCAATCTCAGTCAGTTCTGTCATGGTTCTGCTTGCAGGGATCGTGTGTATTGGCGGGCCGGTATTCGGCTTTCAAGGCGGCACGGGCGAGTCCTGCGATCCCTACCAGATCGCAAATGCAGAGGACTTGCTGCGCATTGGGTCCGATATTGAGTTGATGAGCAAGAGCTTTGTCCTGGTCAAAGACATTGACCTGGATCCCAACTCTGCGGGAGGTCGAATTCTCGATACAGCCGTCATAAACCGCACCGTAGAGAAGGATATTGCTGATTTGCCGGATTCTGCGTTCCGTACGGCGGGCGGTCGCAAAGTGGGCGTATTTCAGGGGGCCTTCTTCGGCAACGGCCATGTAATTCGCAACATGGTTATTGATGCCTGCGATATTGCATGCGTGGGGCTCTTCCCCTATATCGGAGAAGAGGCGGTTGTGAGCGATCTTCGAATCGAGAATTCCCGCGTTAAGGGCCGGATGCACGTCGGGCTGCTTGCGGGAATCAACGCGGGGACGGTCTCGTATTGTTACGTAACCGGGTCGGTCTCGGCAGACAGCAGGGGCGGAGGCATGGTCGGCACGAACCTTGGCGCCCTGACATGCTGTGGAGCTGAGACGAGCGTCACCGGAGAACGCATGCTGGGCGGCCTTGTTGGGCACGCTATCGGAAAATGCTCCATTACGCACTGCAGGGTGAAATCGCGAGTGGCGGGGCAAAAGAACGTCGGCGGTCTCGTCGGCGAGATGCTTGGCGGGAACCTGACGGGCTGCTTCGCCTCCGGAAGCGTCACCAGCGTCGCTGACGCCGGAGGCCTTGTCGGAACAGGACCCCTTGGGGGCTCGGTTCTCAAGTGCGAGTCGGCAGCCGATGTTAAAGGCGTTGTCGTCGGCGGCCTGATCGGCATAGCTCAGCGAACGAGCGTAAGCAACTCTCAGGCATTGGGCGTTTTGGCCCGGATCGCTTCTGCCGGCCGGACCAAGAACGCCGCACTGGGCGGAATCGTTGGCTACTGGAAGGGGGGAGGCGGAAGTATCATATCGTCTTCCTGGAGCACCAGCGTGGCCCCTGCCGATGCAGCCATCGGGCTGAGCGCGCCTGACGCCGCCGTCAACATCTTGTCAGTATGCGGGCATGCCTCTGACGTGAAGAATTCGGGGGCTCAACGCGTAAATTAGAGACCAGGGACAATCATCAGATTCTTTCTGTGGACGAGTGGATGCGGAGGTCGGGCCGGCGGAGAGGTTGTGGATGGGGAAATTCAGGGTTGTTTGGCGGCGATATGCTCGATGATGGGGATGCCCCCCAGGATGAACCTGGGGGCTTGCGTGGCGGGTAATTTTGTGATTTATTTCCATGCGGATTTTTCGGTGATTTCCTCAATTTTAGGGTTTTTGGAACGTTGGGGGGGGCGAGACCGTCTTATCTGGATGATGATAAACGAAAGAGAACAACGTATCTATACCGAACTGCTGGTCATCCGATGTCAGCAAGGAGAGAAAGAGGCTTTTGAGTCGGTAGTGGAGCTATGGCAGAGGCCTATGCTGGCGTTTGCATTGCGCTATCTTGGCCGGGATATAGACGCGTGCGATGCGGTGCAGGAGACTTGGGTCTCGGTAATAAAGCGGCTGAACGCATTACAGAATCCAAGCCTGTTCGTATCCTGGCTGTTTCGCATTCTGACAAACAAGTGCATCGACCGGATGCGGGAGAGACAGAGGGAAGCACGCAGGCTGGAAGAGACGGATGTCGAACCGGAATCGTCCGAAGCACCCAGTGAGAATGACTCTCTGAGGCAGGCCGTTCAAAGGCTATCTGATGAGCACAAGATACTTATCATGCTTCGATTCGGGCAGGAACTACAGATCGGGCAAATCGCAGCAATATTAAACATGGCCGAAGGGACAGTCAAATCGAGACTGCATCGCGCACTGGCGCGATTGCGTGAAATTTTAGGAGACACAATATGACCGAAGAACTGGAACAGAAACTAAGCGAGCTTTTGGGATTGAAAAAACAACTTGAAGAGATAAGCGAAGAAAGAAAGCAAAAGGTCACCTCGTCGGTCCTTGAGCGATACAAGAAAGAAGGCAGATTGAGCTCGATCCGTTTTGGTGTTGCGGCGGCACTTGGTTGGGGAATGGTTGTGTTTGGGGCGATAATCTTTGTTCAGCATACCGACGTAGTGTATATTAACTGCCCCACTATCATAGTTGCGGGGCTTATCCTTATGCTGGTCGCGAAGCTGGCCTGGCTAATCAGGAAAAGCAAACTGTCAATTCTGCAGGAGATGAAAGAGCTTGAGCTGCGAATGATGGAATCGCTGAAAAAGTGACTTAAAGCATGGTCAGGGGGTGCTTGCGGTTTTTCAGGGGCAACTCGACCTGCCGTTTTAGTCTGTGTGATTCGTAGGTTGCGAGTATCATTTCGAGTGCTGCTCGGCCATCGTATATGCTGCCTTTGGGTTCGGTATCCGTCTCTATGGCTTTGATTAGGTCGAGTGCTATGAGGCGATTGCCGAATTGGTGGGCCGGCTCGCTGAGGGTTTCGGGTTTGTCGATTCCATTGCTCGATATTCTTTTCCACGCGGCCTTGCTGCTTCCGGGCTGCCAGGAGGGGTCTTCGACGAACCATATTTCGGGTACTGCGCCCGTGGTCATTGTCAGGATTCCCTTTGTTGCGAAGATCTGGAGGCCGAAGCGTTTTGCGGCGCCTTCTTTTGCGCGGTGGGTTGAGAAATAGCCCATTGTCTTTCCGTCGAAACCATAAATTGCGTGGATTTCGTCGCCTGCGAGCGGGCCGATGCCCTCGGCCCCTTCGCGCACTTCTTTTTTGGTGACTGGCTTTCCGTTGTCTCTGACTTCTGCGAAGCACGACCTCGCATCACCGGCGAAGAAACGCATCAGGTCCATGATGTGCGTTCCCAATACCATTAGGTCCTCGGCTCCGCCTCGACGATCCTCCTTGCCTCGTCCGCGCAGCTCGACTATGTCGCCCAGGTTGCCTGCGGCAATAAGCTGCCGGGCGTGTTCGACGGCGGGGCTGTAGCGGGTCTGGTGGGCGATAGCACATTTCAGGTTGCTTTTTTCGAGGGCGGCTATCATCTCGTCGGCCTGTTCGAGGTCCTGACACACCGGCTTTTCGAGGAAGACGTGAGAGCCTGCCTCGGCGCAGGCCAGGACCATGTTGCGGTTGCAATCCAGCCAGCGTGGCGCAACGCTTACGATTTGCGGGCGCTGCTCTTTTAGCATTTGGCGGTAGTCGGCGTAGGCCTTCGTGGCCTTGAGCCGCTTTGCGGCGGCGGCAAGTCCTTTGGGATCTTCGTCCGCGACGGCCACAATTTGGGCATTATCAATATCGTTCCACACTACGTCGAGGCCGTGGCCGTAGTCACCGCGTCCGGTCCTGCCGATGACGGCGACTCGATACTTGGCGCTGCCGGCGTTGACATGATTGATCGAACCTGCCGCCAAGGCAGCGGCTCCAAGGGCTGTGGTCTTGATGAATTCGCGGCGTTTCATTTATTCGCTCCTAATTGGCTAAGGAAAACTTGGCCATATTTCTTGTGTTGTCCCACCGGACGGATACGGTTTGTGCGTTGAGAGTTGCTGCTTGCGGCTTTGTCTTGGCGCGTATCCGGCAGTTGGCGATTGGCTGGGTTTGCAGTGTTACGTTCATTGTTCGCTCTCTTGTTTCAAAGATCGAATAGACCTTGGAGAGGGAGTCGATCAGGATCTTATCGTTTTTGCGGAGGTAGCTTCCGCAGGCGATGAAGCATCTTGTTATGGAGTCGGGGTCGTCGGGCGAATCGGCCGGTCGTGTGAGAGCGAAGAGGTAGGCGTCGGTATCCCAGCCGTGGATGGTTTTGTTGCTGTTGCGGTGCATTCTTCTGCCGTCGGCGCGGAGGTTCAGGAAAACGTCTGTCATCTGTGCGCCCCGGGTGATTCGCACGCCGAGCATCTCATCTCCTTCGAGCAGCTCGATTTTGGCATCGGGCTTATCGGCGGGTTTGTCCAGCGGGAGGATTGCGGTGATGAATTTCATATCTCTACTCTTCTCGGCTGGCGTGAAGGCGAGGTATTCAACTTCCGTATCGGGGTCGTGGTCTTTGAGGCCCTTTTTGCGGGCAACGGCCATATCATTTGGAAACAAGGGCTGGATGATTGCGGCGGCTTCGCTACCGTTAGAGAGCGTGATTGCGCCGCCGGCTTCCTGTGCCGCGCCCTCGAAGTGCAGGAGCCACTCCAATTGGCCTGGTTCGTGCGTCCTTATGTCGTCGAATATCAGAATCACGTCGTCGATCCAGAGGAAATGCCGGTAATTGCGGGAGAACTTCCATGAAGTCGGGCCTGTGGCGTCGGCAAGGACGTATTTAATTCCGGCGGTATCCATCAGGTGGCTGAGTTGGCCGGGATGGACGGTGCCTCTATCGGGGCCGCCACAGGCTTCCGCATTCTCGGCCTGGCCGTCGATGAGGATTACGTTGTGGGCCTTGCTCTGGCGATAGTAGCTCGTGTATTCCGGGCGGCTGTAGGAACAGTTGCCTGAATCGATGATTAAGGGCTTTCCTTTGTGGAAGAGGATGAAGGAGGCGGCGTCCGGGTGGGCGTGGTTCCAGGCGAAGCCCGACTTGACCGCAAGCATCGTCGAATCGTTATCCCAGGCAGAGCGCATCATTGCCCAGCCTATGTCCGGGTATATAACGGATTGAGGGAGGTCTGCAGGTGGGGCGCTGCGCTGTTTGAGTTCATAACTGAGCAGGCTGATCGGATCGCTGAGGCCCAAGTCCGTTCGCGTGATATACCAGTGGTAGGCCGGCGGATCATAGCCGTTTGCAAGGAGCAGGCGCAGCGTTCTTGCCCCGGATGCTTTAATACTGCTGTCTCCGAAGTTGACTGACAGGAGAGAGTCGGAGGTGGGGTAAGATGTGTGAACGAAGAAATCGCCGGCTTTTTCAAGCAAGGGTATCTCAGGCGGCGGGTCATCGGGAAATACGTTCGAGTAGGCGAGATGGAATAGCAGGTACTCGGAAAGGGCGTAGTCGGCATAGCCTACGCTTTCATAGAAGGCGCCTTGATTGTCGAAATTCGGGCTTTTGTTTTGAAGGATATTGCCCTGATAGGCGAACCACTCCGGAAAGCCGTCCCTGACAATCTCGACCCATTGCTGCGCTTGCGGCTCGTCTTCGAGGACGGATAGCGAAGCAACGCCCGCCATAGCCACGCAGACGCTCCACCAGTTGTGACCCATAGAATCGAGGGCGTGAATGCGTTTTTCGGGGAGGACCCAGTCGTTCAAAGTGGGGAGAATCCCGCGCTGCACCATCGCCCGGACAATCGCATTTCTATCGGCCTGCGACAAGTAGTCATAAATGCTGTCGTATCCGACGGCATAGCCGAAACAGAAACGCGCGGTGTTGAGTTCGGAATGCCAGGGCGGATCCCGCTGGGCATCGCCGGCCCAGCGATTGAGCTGTCCAAAGTGGAGCATTGCCTGGCGGAGTTTTTCGGCATACTCCTTCTTTCCGGTCATCTGGTAGGCTAATCCGAGTGTCGTGCCCATGGCGGCGATTTGGCTGGCTGGTCTGCCGTAGTTTCCGTGCTGTCCCTGGCCGCGCTCAGCGTATTCCTTTGAAACCAGCTCTTCATCGAGAAGCCTATCGGCCTTGGCGAGCATGCTCTCCCAGGCTTCTTTGACCCCGGAATCAGCAGCGATTTCGCTTTTCAAGGCTTTCAATCGCTTAACACTATAGTACAGACGCGGGTGGCCGGGCCAATTGGGTTTGGAGCCGGCAGGCGGTTTGTTGCCGGTGGCGGCCTGAGAGTTCCCACAAAGCGCAATCGACAGCGCCGAAAGAATGAAAAGCCCTTTTGCATAGTCGGTAAGCATCGGTTTCAGGCCTCCGTAGGGAATGGTGTTTTGTGCGGCAGTTGTCCGTAACTTCTTGTTTCTTAGCAACTTAAGAACAGAAGCGGGCGAAGGGAATCGAACCCTCCTAACTGGCTTGGGAAGCCAGGGCATTGCCACTATGCTACGCCCGCAAAAAGGTTCATATTTTCTACAGGGCGAGTATAGACCATCCGGGGCTTTTTGTCAAGGGAAGTTAAAAATTATCAATATGGCTTCACGGGGCCTGAGGATGTGTCGGCGGCGAATTCGGCTGAATTCCATAATTGCTCGATGGCGCGGAACTCTTCGACGAATTGCCTGTAGTCAACGGACTTGACAATATAGCGGCATGCCCCGAGCCGGGAAATCTCATCCACTTCTCTTGGCTCATTTGAAGTGCTCATCACGACTACGGGAATATTCCTGAACGACTCATCGGCCGCTATGATCCTTAAAAACTCCATGCCGGTCATCCTCGGCGTATTGAGGTCCATAAGAATAAGACAAGGCAGTTGATTATCTTGGTTTCTGAGGTATTCGAGGGCCTGTTCGCCGTTTGTTGTTTGAATGACCTGGTTTGTGGCGCCGAGCTCCCTGAGGGCGCGCCGGACGGTCATCGCATCGACGCGGTCGTCTTCAATAAGCAATACTGGCTGTTTGTCCGCCATCGGTGGTCTCTGTGTCATTATCTCAAAGTTGGAGTACTCGCATCGAGCTCAGCCTCAATTCCGGATTTGTCCGGCATCTCGCTCAGAGTCTAGTACTCATTGATAACGCGCATGGTCTCCTGGAATTCGGTGTAATCGACGGACTTGATCATATATCCGGCGACGCTGAACTTGAAGCTTTCGATGATATCGCACTGTTCGCCCGATGTCGTCAGGACTATTATGGGGATGGCAGCGAGCTCGTGATCGGCCTTGACTATTTTGAGCAGTTCGAGGCCGTTCATCTTGGGCATATTCAAATCCAGAAGCACAAGACAAGGCTTCTCCTTGCTGCTGTTTGTAAGGTAATCCAGCGCCTCTTCGCCGTTGGATGTGCGAACCAGGTCATTGGCGACGTTTAGCTCTTTCATCGCCCGCTGCACGGTCATCGCATCGATATTGTCGTCTTCAACAAGCAGTATAGGTTTGTCGTTGTGCATTTATCGCCTCCGTTTCTTGTTTTGGGAATATGAACAGAAAAGTGCTTCCTTCGCCCGGGACGGATTGGACCCAGATTTTTCCGCCGTACATTTCGACGATTTTCTTAACTACGGTGAGTCCCACTCCGGTGCTTTCAAACTCGTCTCTGGCGGAGAGCGTTTGGAACATTTGGAAGATTTTCTCGAAGTATTTCTCTTCGATGCCCGGGCCGTTGTCGGTTACGCTGAACTTCCAATAATCGTCATCTTCGACACAAGCGATGCTTATTTTGCCCTGCGGCTTGTCCATATACTTGACGGCATTGCTCAAGAGGTTCTGGAATACTTGTCTTATGCGTGTCGGCTCGCAGGTTATAGTGGGCAGCTCATTATCGGTGGTGATGGAGATGTTGCCGGGCGGGGCGATCAGATCGACGACTTCAGCGACAGCCTCGTTGAGGTCCACCACGGCTAAATCCTCCTTGACCCGGCCGACGCGGGAGTACTGGAGGATACCCTCGATGAGGTTGTGCATTCGGTCAACCCGATTAGAGAGCAGATTCATTTGTTCTCTGCCCTGGTCATCGATCTTGTCGGCATAATCCGCTATTATCCATTCCGTGAGGGTCTTTATGCCGCGCAGCGGCGCCTTCAAATCGTGCGATACTATGTATGCAAAATCGCTGAGGTCTTTATTGGCGATCTGGAGTTTAGCCAGTATTTGGTGTTGTTTTGCCTGTATTTCCTTGCGTATCCTGATTTCGTCTTCGAGCCTGGAATTTGCGGAGGACAATTCACTTGTCCGCTGGCGGACCCTGGTTTCCAATTCAGTCTTTGCCTGGACCAGCTCCCAATCGCGTTTCTGAATCTGTTCGAGCATCTTATTAAACGCATCAATAAGCAGCCCGACCTCATCGTTGCAGCGTTTGACGGCGCGGTGGGAATAGTCTTCCTCTTCCGAGACTTCTTTTGCGACGTCAGCGAGCTTGAGTATCGGCTCTGAGATGACTTTCTGAAGCCTTGATGAGACTATGTAGGCGATAAGAACTGCAAAAAGCAGGACGGCGCCGGTTATCCTGATGGTGCGCATGAGCGTTCTATGTATCGGCGCCAGGTCTGAACACATAGATACCGTGCCGATGATCTCTCCGTCCAGCAGGATTCTTTTGAAGACGGTCAGGCGGCCGTCTGCGAAACTGTATCCATCCCCGTGGATACGAGGCGGTTGGATGCTTAGGTCGGCGTGTCCCGCGTAGTACGAAGCGAATTCGTCGCCGTTTTTGGTGTAAATCCCCGCGAAGAGGATGGAGGGCTCAACGTGCATAGCCACGAGTACCCGTTTTGCGTCTTCGGCGTCTTCGAAAGCAACTGAGGCTCTGCAGTTTTCGGCCACCATCTCGGCCTGTATGGACAGATCTCTTGCCGCATATGCGCGGAGGCTTCGCCACTCCCAGGCGATGAACGCAGCTCCGGCGAGCGTCAGCGAGGCAACGCATGTGAGCATAGTAATCCCAATGAGCTTGTGCCTAATCGCCATATTCTGCATAAGAGACATTACTATCGCCTCAATTTGTTTTCGGGGCCGGTTATGCGATTACTCTGGGTCATTCGGCGCGGCCTTTCATTTGACCACCTTTGCCGCAAGGCGGAGCAACTGCGATCTGAGTTTCAGTCTTGCGAGTTTTGCCGCCGCGTCGCTGATTTCAAAACGCACCTTATTATCAATCATAACGAAATTCACAATACCGCCCGCCTGGAGAAAGTCTTTGGTGTCTGCAACCGTCAGAATCGGGAGATCCTTGAGGGGGCTTAAGATGTCTTTGAGACATTCCTGCTCCGAGGAGCAGACAAACACGAGGTGACATTTCTTCGCCGCGTCGATCAGCCGAGCCAATTCATCCTCCGCGCTTGGGCCGAGTTTCTTGAGCTCCGCAACGCTTTTGAGCCTCTTTACAACGACCTTCCTGTTTTTGATTTGTTTGTTTTTCACAGGTTCGAAGGCGTTTGCGAAGGGGTCCTTGCCGATAATGCCGAGCAGAATAGGCTCGTTGGGCTCGCCCATCTTCTCCTTGGGCCAATCGACGAAGTTGATGAAATTGTAGAGGAAGGCCGCTTTGACCTTGTACTCCTGACTCGATTCGGTCTCGGCGCGCAGGCAAGGCGTAATCGTCATCACGAGCGCCGTGATAATCGTGCAGAATGCCGTTCTCTGATTCTCTTGCTTCATCAGGTGTTCATAGTCTTCCAGCAGCTGAGCGTCGAATGAAGATCAACGCGTCACTGCCTGGCCCGGCGTTTCACTCAGCGTCCAGTATTTGTTAATCATACGAATTATCCGGGCGGATTCGGCGTTGCGGGCGGACTTGACCATATAGCCTGCGACGCTCAGCTCGAAGCTCTCCACGATGTCGCGTTGCTCGTGTGAGGTTGTCAGGACCACGACGGGAATCATTTTGAGGATTTCATCGGCTTTGACAACCTTCAGGAATTCGATGCCGTTCATCTTTGGCATGTTCAAATCGAGGAGGATCAGACATGGAGGCCGGCCATCGCCGCGTCGGAGGTAGTCTATCGCCTCCTCGCCGTTGTTGAAGCGGATTAGCTGGTTGGTGATTCCGAGGTCCCGGAGCAGGCGCTCCACGGTCATAGCGTCGAGATCGTCGTCTTCAATAAGCAATATTGGCTTGTGCTTTTGCATTTGTAAGCTCCTTTTGCCTGATAGGCACGGTGAAGCTATCCTCGTTCAGTTCCGGGTAGTCGCGTAACGTATAATATAATCGGCTTTTTCGGGTGGTGACATATCCTGCGAATTCCCGGTTTTGCGTGGATAAAAGCTCGGCCGAACGACCGATAAGAGAAGATTTTTCGCAGTTTTGACGGGCGCTGCCGATGCAAGACGCCGGCTGGAGGCTGCCGCGTCAACTACGCAGTAATGAAAGCCGATAAGCCAGAAAGCCTTCCCAGACGCCGTCTGTCTTTGCGGGTAACGATTCTCCGGAAACGATGTGGAATGAAAGAGACGGAATCGCCTATTTCGAGTACTGAGCTTGCTTTTAGAATCGAGATTATGGAATTGGGCAAGACAAAGCGTTTGACTTTTTGGCGTGTCTTCCTGTAGTATATCGTGAAGACAAGCCGTTTCCGTCTGACGCTTCCGGCAGTCAGAGAAACAGTTCGGTCAGTTTGAGTTGGTTGCCATGTTTTGTTTGATATAGGGTGGGGATGTATTTATGAACAAGTCCAGAAATTCTATGTTGATGGTAATTCCGTGCGCGACCGTATTCACGTCGAGCTTCTGTATTATGGTGCTCGAATTGGTGGCGGCCCGACTTATCGCCAGGCACTTGGGGTCATCGTTGTACACTTGGACAGCGGTTATAGGCGTGGTTCTGGCAGGTATCACGATCGGCAACTACCTGGGTGGCCGTATAGCAGACAGGTTCAACGTCCACAAGGCCTTGTCGTTTCTTTTTGCCTTTTCTTCGGCCGCCTGCGTTCTAACCGTAGTGCTGAATAACGTTGTCGGCGAGTGGCTGTGGCTGTGGCGTCTTAGCTGGCCTGTGCGTGTTTTTGCCCACGTATCGTTGGTCTTTTTGGTTCCATCGACATTGCTTGGAATGATAAGTCCCGTGGTTGCCAAGATGGCTCTCGAGCGAGGATTGCCGACGGGCAGGACCGTTGGAGACATATATGCCTGGGGCGCAGCGGGAAGCATTGCCGGAACCTTTGCAACCGGATACTATTTGATTATGGCGATGGGGACAGTTGCCATCGTTTGGACGGTCGGCGGGGTGTTGCTGTTGATGGCGGTTCTTTGTCGCATGCGTTTTTGGCCTCTGCACGCATGGGCGGTCTTATTCGTGATCATCGTGATGACGGCGTTAGCTCCGATGCAGTGGTGCCAAACAGTGGGTGCGTCCTTGAAGCTTCGCGAGCAGCCTGACCCAAAAATTCTTTACAGTGGTGAAAGCCAGTATTGTCATATCATGGTCCGGCAAATATCCGAGCATCCCGACAGACGAGTCTTCATACAAGACAAATTCCGAGACAGCGACATTGTGATAGGGGAAGTGGATAATTTGCAGTATTTCTATACACAGGTATTCGCGGCTGTTACAAAAGGTCTATCCGGCGACAAAAAAACGCTCAAGACCTTGAGCATTGGTGGCGGAGGATATGTTTTTCCACGGTACGTAGAGACTCACTGGCCCGGCAGCCGCATAGATGTTGCTGAAATTGATCCCCTTGTTACTGAGGCCGCGACACAGGCCTTTGGGCTATCCAGAGATACCACCATCAACACGATTCACCTTGATGCGCGCAATTATATTGACCGGTTGCTTCAGGATGAGCGCAACGGTCGTTCCGCCGTAAGATATGACTTCATTTACGAGGACGCGTTTAACGACTATGCCGTGCCCTATCAGCTTGTCACGAGGGAGTTCAACGACAAAGTCTTTAAGATGCTTACCGACGGCGGCGTATATGTGATAAACATGATTGATGTTTACGACAGTGGCTTGTTTCTGGGCGCCTACATAAATACGCTCGAACACACGTTTCCCTTTGTTCATGTTCTGTCCCAGGCAGGAGCACCAAAATCTATAAGACTTACGTTCTTGATCGTTGCGTCCAAGCAGCAGCTTGATATGCCTGCTCTTATTCAGGCGTACCGTGATGACCTTGACGTGTGGCATTTGACCGCATCGGAAATAGAACTCGTCAAGCGCAAGGCTGGAGACGTCCTTCTGACGGATGATTATGCACCCGTTGAAAACATGCTTGCTCCGGTTGTCCGTCAAAGCGCAAATGAAATGCTGGGCTGGAAGTATTTCGATCAAGCGGCGGAGCTGGCCAGAGAATCACGGTTCCCCGAGAGCATCGCCGCCTACGAAAAAGCCGCCAAGGCCAATCCTCAAATGATGGTAATGGCGTATAACCAGATAGGGCTTATTCATGCTCAACTGGGCGATCTGGCCAATAGTATCAGGGCCTTTGAGACTGCCATAGAGTATAATGAGCAGGCCGCGGAAAAAGGCGACATTGCCAGCATCTATTTCAATCTCGGCGTTGCCCTGCAAAGGCAGAATCGTACCACTGAAGCGGCCGGCCAGATGAAGAAGGCAGTTGCCGGCTTTCGTGAGGAGCTCAAGCAATCTCCCGATTCGGGGGAGCTTTATACCCGCATGGGCGATGCGCTGGCTTCACTCGCTGACTTCAAGGCGGCATCCGAAGCATTCCGTCAGGCTGTCAAGCTCGACCCTCAATTCCCAGCCAATTATTTCAATCTCGCCAGAGCACTGGAGTTCCAGGGTCTCTATGACGAGGCAATCGCGGTGATTCAGGAGGGTGTTTCGTATATGCGGAAAACCGATCAGGCAGATGCCGCCGCTCAACTGCTTAGCTACCTTGGGGATCTCAGATCTAAAAAAGCTCAGCCCGACCAGTAGATTCTCAAGACGGCGTCTCAACCTTATTGAAGACCAGGCCTTGTTGATTTCCGTATTCGGACTCTTCTTTCATCTCAAAATTGGGATTCTCGGGTGTGTGCGCCATATAGTCGGGAAAGCTCGTCCAGACTGTCTGCCAAGTTTTTCCGTCTTCTGAAATCTCGCCCAGGAAGACATCTGTGCTTTTACCTTCGAGAATATTGTCGGCAACCTCTATTCGGAAGTCTTTTATGGATATCTTAACGGTCAACTCTCTGGTGCTCGGTGTGTAGTAAGCTTTCCAATCGCCGGGCGTAAACACGCCCTTTCCACCCTTTATCATGGGTATCTCGGCCACTTCTCCCTGTTTGAGCCTGATTCTTCCGAGACTGAGGACGATTGAGGAGATAGAGCCGTCCGGCTCAAACGTGAACTCCCAGCCGTGCTCCCCATTCCTCCACACGCCGACAAGGAAACCGGGAAACGGGCCCCCTCCTTCGACAATACACCGCGCGCTGTCTGTGTGCGCGGCAGGGCCCTGATGGCAACCGAGTGTCAAAAAGAGCAAAATGCAGGCTGATAGAATCAACGATCTTTGCATAGGACTTACCTTTCTTGTCTGAAATCGACACGAATTCTAAGAGCCATTGGCGCAATTAGCAAGCAAAATAGCCGCAAAAAAGAAGGGGCAAGCCGCAAAACGGCTTGCCCCAAAGTTCCTAAAGGTTTTACTGGTTTGGCTGCTTATTTGCGACGACGCAAAAACAGTCCACCGACACCAAGCAGAGCCAAAGTAATCGGCTCGGGCACCTGAGTAATCATTACCCTGTCAGTTTCGCTCTCGTCGTAGTTGCGCAGAGTAATGAGGACGTCGCCCTCACCCAGACAATGGAAGTCAATCAGGAAGTGGACGCCCGCAATAATCGGCAGGTCGGGATTGAAGCTGGCAGCGTTAACCTCCCACCAGCCCGGATAATCAGCATCCCAGTCGACCGCTGTCGCGTTTGCTCCTGCGGCCGGCAGGATCGTCATATCGTTTGCCCACTCGCCAAGACTCTTATCCTCAAGCACAAGCCACGCACCGTAAGCGCCGGTGTTGTCCGACATGATGTCAATCGTAATGACATCGGATACATTCATCGTGTATGTGTCAGGAGCTGGCGCACCATTGATCGACAACTGAATCGCCGCGTTAGCTCCTGCAGCCATTCCTAAAACCAATATCAAAGACAGAAACTTATTCATCATCTTTCTCCTTTCTTAACACTAAATACCTTCTATACAAGACACAGTACCAAACTTCAAGAAATTAGAAGGTAAAGAAACTCAAACCCTGAGTTCGTTCCTAATAGCGCTCTTGCAGTGTACTCCTAAAGGTCTTCTGCATTCAAGTCTCCACCACAATCCGTGGGGAGCCCCGGACCTTTCGTCGGCTCCGCTATGGGCCAACTGGCGACGAGCTTATTCAGGTCATTGAATTTGACCCTGAAATACCCCGTCTTTGGACCGCCTTCCTGATCCCGGGCGGAGTCAGCACATATACCGGGTATTCCGTTATATGTTACTGATGCAATGCCAGGGCCTTTGGGCGGCTCTGCGACAGGCCATGCGGCAACCAGGACGTTGAGGTCCTGAAACTTGACGTAGAAATACCCCGTTTTGGGACCACCTTCAGCCACGCCATCGACGTCGCCGTAGCACTGTCTCTTGAGGCACCAGCAACGAGGCTTGCCGACCGACACCCATTCAGCGTATTTCGGATGGCTTGAGGGGAGGCAATCCGGCTCGCCCAACTCGATGCAGACTTCGGCCGGATCCAGAGCCGACTCGGAGGCATCTTCCAGGACGACGTTGCCACGGATGGCATTGCCCGTCACGCACACCTTAGTGACAGTATCTTCAACGGTGATTGTGCAGAGCACGCCGGTCTTCGCGGGGGCCGCCGTTGTGTAGAGCGAACCCATCTCGATCGTGATGGCGGGACCGGGGATGGCCCCGAGTGCATCCGTATCGACGGCCGGCGCTACGGGGGTATATGGGTTCGGATTTCCGTCCCAATTATCCACGTCGCCGGTCGTTGTATTGACCGTGATGGTGTCGCGAAAGCTGCCCGGGAAGATCCCGTAGCCGCCATTGTCGTCGCCCTTAGCGTAATCGTCGATGGCGATTATGTTGCCGTCGGTTGCGACGATGTCAAGGGCAAAGGCTCTGACTAATTCCGTCTCGCTCGTGGCATCATAGCCGATCTGGATTACTCCGTCGTCGAGGTCTGTCAGTGTGATCGTGACAGTCGCCCACGCCGGGGCCGCAAGCAGAACTACTGCAAGGGCTAAGATCATCTTCTTCATATTACAACTCCTTTCTTTTCTTCTTCTTTGCAGAGCAACACACCCTGCAAACATCTTGGTTTCCTGCCTTTAGTACTACTAATCAGGCACGCTCACCCGGGCTATTAACTCAGCCCAGACATAGCGTTCCAACCCGACAGGAGCGGTCGGAATATCATGTCATCCCTTCCGAATCTCCTCCTTTCTTCGCTTTTCAGCGAAAAATGTGTGCCTAACTAACATAGCACAGGTTCTTATTGGTGAAGATTACCATTATAATAACACAAGATGCCCGCAACTTTCAAGGAAAAAATGTTAAAAAGGGCAAAAAAAATTAGCACCGGGGCAAAGCCACAATTTACCTCCCACGCTGCCTATTGGAAGGGCGGCCCAAACAGGAACAAAGCAATTGCCGCTTCCTGTGGTGAAATAGGGCGGTTTCCTCCCCACAGGGGCAAGATACTTGCCAGAGCGGCTTTTTCAGCCGGAAAACCGCGATTTTGGCCTTGGCAACCGGGAAAGAGCGGGTGCATTTGGCTGCCACGTAAACATGGGCAATATGACAAAGATGGGGGGGTTTCGTGAGGTGCGTCCGGTAAGACCCAGAGGCTGTTTGCCAGGCGGGCAAACGAACCGCAGAGGAGGCAAAAAAAAATTGAAAATTTTTTGTTTTGGGCCTTGATTTTTGTTTTTGACTTTCGGTTTTTGGCGTGTTCGCTATTTTGTGGCGTATGCAAAACTTTTTGACGGGACGACTATTGTTTGTCAGGCTTTGCCTTGCGGTAGCGGCCTTTGGGCTTGTGGCCGTTGGGATTCTGACGATCTACTCTGTGGGGCATCCGGCGGAGGCAAGCCCCGCGAGCAGCGCGGCGGAACTGGGCGAATTTTGGAAGAAACAGATCGTATTTGCCGGTATTGCGGCGATTGGGTTCATCGCGGCCAACGTTGTGAACTACCGGCGTCTTGGCCAGGCCGGCTACTGGATATACGCAGTGGTGCTGGCGCTGCTCGTCGTGCTGCTGGTGAGCAGGTACATCGTCCCGCTGCCCTTCGCGCCGGAAATAAACTACACTCACAGATGGATACAATTCAGCATTGCAGGCAGGGACCTGCCGGCCATGCAGCCGGCGGAGTTCTGCAAGCTGGCCTATATCCTCGCGCTGGCGTGGTATCTGCGCTATCGAAGCAACTACAGGAGCTTCAAGGCCTTGATAGGGCCTTTCGTTTTCACACTGGTGCCCATGATCCTAATTCTCCTTGAGCCTGACCTGGGGACGGTGATGCTGATGATGCCGATACTGGTTACGATGCTTTTCATCGCGGGGGCAAAGGTCAGGCACTTTCTCATTGTGGTTCTTATGGCGATGATGGTGAGCCCTGTGATGTGGCACAATATGAAGTCGTATCAGCGCACGAGAATAAGCAGTGTTCTGCTGCAGAGCAGGTGGATTCGCGACAAGGCGGCGGAGCATCCGATTCTCGGCAGGATTCTCGTCGGCGGAGATTTCAGCGAGAAAGAGTGGAACACCAAGTGGGGCTATCAGATCACTCGGTCAAAGTTCGCGATCGCTTCGGGCGGGGCGGTCGGCTACGGCTTTCGCAACGGGCCGTTTATCAAGTACCCATTTCTGCCGGAACGCTACAACGACTTCATATTCGCCACAATCGCTCATCAGTGGGGCTTTTGGGGATGTCTGGCTCTGCTTGGGCTGTATCTTGTCATAGCCGCGTGCGGGCTGGAAATCGCTGCGCACAATACGGATCCCTTCGGGAGGCTCCTGGCGATAGGAATCGTGGCCATGTTTGTGGTGGAGGTCCTGGTCAACGTGAGCATGACGATGGGCCTGATGCCGATTACCGGCCTGACGCTGCCGCTGGTAAGCTACGGGGGGTCGAGCCTGCTGGTGAATATGACTTCCATAGGGTTGTTAAACAACGTCGGTCGCCGGCGGGTGTTCACGGTGGCGCCGAAGCCTTTCGAATAGTCTGCTTTGCACCCGTTTGCGGAAAGGCCGGGCTTTCTTTTGCGGATTGACCGGACAGGGCCAAAAATATACGCAATAAGGCGTCGCCGGTACGATATACGGAGCATGATAAAGGGTTTCAGACAGATTGCCGCACTGACTGCGCTGAGCCGGGGCTTCGGGCTCGTTCGCGACATGGCGTACAGCCATTTCTTCGGGGCGAATCAGCTTCTCGACGCCTGGATCGTAGCATTTCGGATTCCTAATCTGAGTAGAAGGCTTTTTGGGGAGGGTGCGGCCTCGGCCTCGCTCATTCCGGTTTACAGCGAGGCGCTTCACGGCGACAGGGAGGAGGCTGCGAGGCTGGCAAATACGGTGGTGACAGTGATGTTCGTGATTCTGTCGGCCCTGGTTTTGCTCGGCGAGGGGGGCATCTGGCTTTACTACAAGCTGTTTGCCAGAACGAGCGAGACCATCCTTATACTGTCGCTGAGCTCAGTTATGCTGCCGTACATGCTGTTTGTCTGTATGGTGGCTATAGGGGCCGGGCTGCTGAACGTTCACCGGCATTTTGCCGCTCCGGCGGCGGCCCCGATAGTCCTGAACGTCTTCATTATTGGGACGATTCTAATTACCGGGTGGGTGGCGAAGCTCCAGGTCACGGCGCAGTTGTTCTGGGTGGCGGTAAGCGTGCTCCTGGCGGGGCTGGTGCAGATAGCGATGCAGATGCCGGCGTTTCGCCGATGCGGGATCTCGCTTCGCCCGGCCTGGGCAGTACGGTCTGAGCAGTTCAGGAAGATAATCCTGCTGATGGGGCCGATGATATTGGGCCTGACGGCTACCCAGATTAACACCCTTGCCGACGACCTGATCGCGTGGTGGTTCTCGGGGTCGGTGGAGAAGGGGGCCTTCTTCGAGTTCTTTGGGAGACGAATCGCGTATCCGATGCAGCGGGGGTCCGTCTCCCATCTATATTATGCGCAGCGTCTGTATCAACTGCCGTTGGGCGTTCTGGGCATATCTCTGGCGACGGCCATCTTCCCCGTAATGAGCGCAGATGTTGCCCGAAAGGATTTCTTGGCGTTGCGAGTAACGATCGCGAAGGGGCTGCGGGCAACGATTTTCGTGGCGATTCCTGCGAGTGTCGGC